>NZ_JBNHEP010000315.1:0-21587 GCF_050015995.1 Dapis brunnea BLCC-M229
TTAATATATTAATATTTTGCCACTGGGTCCTATCTAAAATTAATACTAATTCTGAAGTAAAGCTGAATAAATTTTCTATCATAATTTTAACTAAAGGAAACCAGAATAAAGGTAAGCTTAACTCCTTTAAAATCAAAAATCTTTGTATGTGTTTTCGCTTACTTTCTAATTTTATTGGTAGGGGAAAATAATTGCTTAATTTTGATATCTGTACAGTTTTATGTACTGATATTAAGTCTAATAATATTTGTAATGTTACTACTTGAGATGGACTCAACTTTTGCTTGATATGGTTTTGATAAAAGCCTAATATATTCACTTTTATTGATTTTTATTTGTAATTACTAACCCTTTTTTATCATATTTTTAACTGTTTCAAAAGGTTTTTTAATTGAATAAATAATCAACTCAAGGTGTGGGATGTAGTGCGTTCGCTACACCCCTTCATTCTCAATAAGCGTTTTCTTTTTGTTGAAATATTCTTCAGTCCCCGGACACAAATCCCTTTCTATATATAGCTTTCAACTAGCTTGTCACCCCGTGAGTACTCTCAGACATCAAAACTCTATATCTATCTGGAAAATTAATTAAAAATATTCACCAAAAATCAGAAGTTGCTAATTTAGTATTTAATCTTAGTCTTGCCATTCAATCTTTTCAGCATAACCCGCAAAAACGGCTGATTGAAAAACTGCGAATTGATGGAGAATTTAGAATCAGAAGAATTAAAAACTTTTGGCTAGCTTTACCTATTAATTTCTATCGAAAAGTTACCTCTAAGATTATTCTGAAAATTTTACTAGGGTTAATTTTAGGACTTCCATTATACATAGTAGTTCCACTGGGCTTATCATCAGGAAGCAACAACTTAGAACAAGCTCTACAGTCAAAAGGAATTCTTTCACCAAATCTTGATGCTAGAAGCCGTGAAACACCAGATATGTACATAAATGATTTTAAAATGACAGTTTGGCTAGGAAATTTGTGTTTTACTGCTGGCGCTCTAGGTAGCATAGTTAGTATCTTATCTCGGCTTAGTAATTATGAACAATCTGATGACGACCACCAATATGAAGACTCAATAATTCCTATCTTAGTTGGTTTTTATAAGCCTCTGATCGGAGGTACATTTGGCATTTTAATCTTTGCTATTTTACAGGGTGGAATTATTCCTATTACCTTTGGTGAAATTAATAACGAAAAGAGGCAAGATCAAAGATGGATGTCTCTATTTTCTTTGTCTTTTGTGGTGGGATTTAGCGAGCGATTAGCAAAAGATATTATTAATACGACAGAAAAAAATTTTGATTCGGAGAAATAGGAAGTGATAGATAGATGGAGAAAAATGTTTATTCGATCCTGTTGTTATTCAACCATTCATTCAAAGACAGCTTGCGTACTTCCTCTCGACGTTTTTCAGGTTTTTTTCTCTATTCCCTATTGCTTGTTGCCTTCTTACCACGAAAAAAAGATGGGAGAACGGGAGCCGCGATGTTTTAACTCGCTCAGGAAGTTCGACTCAGCTTGTTTCAACAAGCATGAGTCTTAAAATAAACTTAGTTGCTCTACCTCTGTTCCCTTGGATTTGCGAGTACGTTGGCTTTTTGTTTGGATGGTTTGAGTTGAAAATTGAGCAGTATCAAAGAGGTAATCGTTGATTAGGATTAATTAACTGATTAATTACTGGTTTAACAACTTTAAGTTTTTGCTTAACCAGTTCTCCAAAGCTATATGCAAAACCATCAGACTTATGGATATGCTGGCAATATTTATGATTAACATCAAAGGTTTGAGTTGATGTTTTAATCTTAAAGTTACCTTTTTTCCTAACAGCAATTCTACCAGTATGAGTACCAGCATATTTACCTTTGGGAATTACTGCTTTAACCATGTCTCCAGTCTGGAAACCAAAAAAGGATTTCTGTTGAAGTTTAGGTGCGCCGCGAGGAAATCCGTACTTATCAGAATTAACCATCTGACGAGTACCTCTACCCATTGCTTTAATCAATAATGGTTGATATCCTTTGATGTTTAAACTATTAGGAGTAGAACTTCCCACACAGGCAGCATCCGTCCAATGAGATTTGGAAATGCCTAATCGCCGTCTATTAAATTTAGTTAATCCTCCAGAACCTAACTCAACAGACAAACCAGTATTTTCAAGAACTTCTTTGAGTTTCCAACGAGTAGCATTAACAGCAGCAGCATCAACAAGTGGTTGCTTGCGCTGTTTTTCTATTATTGCTAAAAGTAATGGTCTATCTGATAGAAAATCAGCAGGTAATTGATTATCCTTTTTCTGATTACACTCAACACAACTCAGTACCAAATTAGAAACTCTATCGCTTCCCCCTTTGGATTTAGGATAGAAATGGTCTAAGTTAAAAAACCCTTCTTTAGTGTTGCAATAAACGCAAGTCCTGTTAAATTTTTCAAGCAAATATTCTCTGACTTCATAGGCAAATAATTCGCCTTTTTGGTATTCAATCCCATTAATTTCTGGGTTAACCATCTTCTGCGTATCAAACCTAACTAACTCTTGGCTAATAGCGGTGATAGGAGCTAATCGACATAGTTTTTTAACCCAAGATTCTATGTTATAAACTCGACTCATTAAACTCGGAGGCAGCCAACCTTTGGGTCGTTTCCTGTTGAAAAAACGAGGTTTACGATATCGAGTTTTACGATTACGACGGTTACAACGTTGAGTTCTACGGTCATTTAATTTGTCCCGAATTTGAAACCCGCGATGTTCAAGTTCTGCACACCAGACAATGTTAGAGTCAGATACTACTGCTAACCCAGTCGTTTTAGCACCAGGGTCTATCTTAACTCTTAATTCTTTTACTTCATCTTTGCATTCCTCCTTCAAAATAATCGTAAATGGATACCTGCGAAATACTGCTGCTTTGCCTTCAGTTAATAATTTTCTGGCAACGGCAGGATGTACTCGATTGCAGGGTTTTTTATTAGTGTCCAGCACAAAAACTGCATTTTTATTCATTAAAAAACTCCTATTTCTAGGGTAATGTTTACCTCGCCAATGTTGCATCCCGGCAGCTCCAAATAGCACCGCTTTACCCCTCGTAAACTTTTAACTATTTGGTTTCAGAGCTTGGAACTGGTAAAGTATTCCAAGGTGAGAACTTTGACTCTTAAATGCAACGTAGTCAGTTAAGACTTAGGCTGGTCAGCTACCTAAAGAGGAGGCACGAAGCCCCGTCTCTTTAGAGCGGGGTGCTGACAAATTGACTCTTGCTCCAATTTAGCTTGATGCTCACAACCAAAACCATCCTTACACCATTGTGTCATATTTACCTGTGAGAGTTTTACCACATCTGTACATTTTGGTTCTATTACCTGACTTTCCACTGCCCATATCAAACTACGAATAACATCTAAACCTGTCTTGAGGCGAGATTCTTGATTTCCTGGTACACCTATTTCTTTAACAATATCAGTTTCAACCCAGATTCCATGAGAACCCAGAATAATTTGTGCTAACCACTTTGCTCTAGGTAAATGACTAGGAGATGTGACTAATTTAATATGTCGCGCTCTCCATTTTTCCAAAATTGGCATAGCAAAAAAGAAGTTACCAAAAGTAGATTTAGCGCAATGTTCTAACCAAACTTGCTCTAAAGGAGCATTTACTCCTTGAAATAATCCTACAATACAGGGATCTTTAGAACCAGCAGAAATTAATATAGGTGTCTGAGGATATTGTTTAGCAACTTGAGCAATATAAATTTCCCGTTTAATACTGCCACCCAAAACTAAGTAAGCATCAACAGGAGCTTTTGCTGCTAAGTTTAGCAAAATAGTATTTCCCACTAACCAAACTAATAGACCAGAAATTATCGGCAAAAGTACCAACAACAGTATTTTTCTAATTTTCTTGTTTCTACGAATGGTGGAATTTTCTCGCATATAAATTATCTTGAGTTATATCATCTCCAGAAAATTAAAAATCTAGACTAAAACTTTGAAAGCAGCCTAAACTAAGATTATAAAGCTAGACTTGCTAATACGATGGCCTGAGAAAAAGAAGACTTATTATTAGGAACTTCCAAATAAAAAAGGCGTTGCTGAATAAAACTATAATTTTACAGTCCTCAGTCTTGAGGAGCTATAAAGAAGCTTTTTTCGTGCCATTTAGAGGAGAAATAGGTATGATTTACACATTATAAATTTAGGAATTTCATACTAATTCCTAGTGACAAAAACAACTTTTGATTCCTGACTTCGTTCAAAGGGCTGATAACTCTAAAAATTAATGATAAGAATTCTTTGGCATCCAAATTAGCTCTTGCTAAGTATTTAAAGATTATGTAACTATCAACAATCTGACTAAATTTCGATTAAAATTGCTTAATTAAAGAGTAAAAATGTCGTCAATAAATCAAAGTTTACATCACAAAAATGACTTAATATCTAAACATTTATTAAAGGATAATTTGCCGATATTTCAGATTTATTAGGCAAATTAGAACCACCCAAATTTGATATTCGACTACTAATTATTCTTCTTTGTTTCACCATTATTCCGCAAAAATTCCCCAACAATAGCAACTGCTCCTGAGCCGACAATTAGAATTACACTTAGGGCATTAATATCTGGTTTTACCCCTGTACGAATCCGACTAAAAATTTCCATTGGCAATGTTGTCGCTCCACTCCCTGCGGTAAAACTAGCAATTAAAAAATCATCCATACTTAGTACAAAAGCTAGCAGACAACCAGACACAATTCCTGGTAATAATTGGGGTAATAATACTTTGATAAAAGCTTCTAATGGCGTTGCTCCTAAATCAAGGGCAGCTTCCTCTAAATTGGGGTCTAAATCTGCTAATCTTGTGGAGACAACTAAGCCTACATAAGCTAAACAAAAAACTATATGAGCTGCAATAATTGTCCATAAACTTAATCTAATTGCCAGTGCAGCTAAAAATACCAAAGTAGCCACAGCGATCGCTATATCAGGAATAATTAATGGCAGATAAGAAATACCTAGATATAAGGATTTACCACGAAACTTATATTTTGCCAAACCTACTGCCATTAAAGTACCAATAACTGCTGAAACAGCTACAGCAAAAAAAGCTACAGTTAAACTATTTTGGAGAGCAGTTAAAATTCTTGTATCCTGAAAAAGTTTGACGTACCATTGCAGGGTAAAACCTTCCCATCCAGCACTATATTTAGATTTATTGAAGCTATAAAAAGTCAATACAAAAATCGGCAAGTACATAAATAGGAACATTGAAACTGTAAATATTACCTGCCAAGAAAGTTGAAGTTTTGTCTGAGATTTAGACATATCTATTGGGATATTATCTTCTTGAGTTGTTACTGTATTTGTCATTTGTTTTTCATCTAAACTTGAGTAAAATTTTGACTCATATAGGTATTCAATAATGAATAATTAATAATGAATAATTAATAATTACCTCTCCTTGAAAACGGATAGGATTGACTAATCATGAAAATTTTTATTTATTATCCCCTCTCTTGGTCGATTGGATATGCCGAGGAGACCTCGGCATCCCTCGACCGCTATCCAAGGGGAGGCTTTAAACCAAAATTTTTCGGTAAATAAAAAATACGATCAAATGTTACAACCTAATTTAGCTTGGGTTTGGAGACCAAACCTCTACGATTAAATATTACAACCTATTTAGAATTGCTATAATATATGTTTGTAATTCGATATATACTTCAATATTCAATCTCCCCATCTCCGAATCTCCCCATCTCCGAATCTCCCCACACTCCCAACACTCACTTAGAAGGTCTACCATCACCAAATTTTAGTAAAAGAGCGATCGCTATACTCACTCCTAAAATTAAAACCATACTCAAAGATGAACCAAAACCCCAATTTTGAGTAGCTCCTAAAAACTGGTTATAAATTAATCTAGCAGCGGTCATACTCGAAGCTCCACCCAATAATTCTGGGTCAACAAAATCTCCTAAAGAACTAATAAAAACTAACAAAGAACCTGCAGCAATACCAGGTAAACTTTGGGGAACTGTTACTTTCCAAAAAGTTTGTATAGGAGTAGCACCTAAATCAGATGATGCTTCTAATAATCTCCTGTCTAATTTTTCTAAGGAAGCATAAAGAACTGTCACAATATAAGGTAAATAACTATAACTCATGCCAATCAAAACTGCTGGAGTTCGATTCAATAATTCCAAAGGTGGTAATCCGATAATTCCAATAATTGAGTTTAATACACCAGTGGGGCGTAAAATTGTAATCCAAGCATAAGAACGTAACAAAGATGAAGTCCAAAGTGGCAAAACAAAACCCAATAAAAGTAGATTTCGCCACTGTTTTGGTGACATCAAAGCAATCCAATAAGCTACAGGAAACCCTAACAATAAACATAAAATTGTTGTGCCTATAGCAAAATATATTGAACGCCAAATTACCCTTAAATTCAAAGGATCAAAAACTCGTAAATAGTTACTGATACCGTCAGGAATTACTAAATCTCCTGGTCGAATATTTTCTACTAAACTCAGCTCAAAAATTACTAAGGTTGGCAATACTAATAAAAACAGTAACCATAAACCTGCCGGACCTAGTAAAACTAGAGGACCCAAGATTTTAGAAAATATTTGACTTATACCATGTTTTGACTGAGAATTAGGGAAAGCTGGAATAGATGATTTATTAGGTGTAGTCATATTTGTAAAGTCAAAATTCAAAAGTCAAAATTCAAAAATAATATTATAGAAATTGGAAAATTTCTCAAGGATTCGGTTCTATAGTGCTACACGAAGTTAAAAGTCAAAAGTTAAAAGTAATCTCTGACTGAGTTATGGATAATTAATAATTAATTCCCAGAGGTTTAAAGCAACTCCAGTTAAGGAGAAAGGCTATTGAGGAATGGATTGGTTACCTCGCCATATCCAATCGACCAAGAGAAAAAAAATCATTTTGGTCAATCCTATCAGTTTTAAGGAGAGGTAATTATTCATTATTAATTATTCATTATTAATTATTAATTATTCATTATCCACTTCTTAATTTAGTCCAGTATTTGTCATAAACTTCTTCATATTTACCCAGTGGAGCTAAACTTTCGCACTTTTGAATAATTGACTCTGGAGGAAATAAAGTAGGGTCTTCTTTTAGTTCTTCTGGTAATATTTGATAAGCTGCACGAGAAGGTGTCGTAAAACTGAGTCTTTCTACAATTTCCGCTGCAATATCTGGCTGTAACATAAAGTTAATCCATTGATAAGCACCATCTGGGTTAGGAGCATTTTTCGGAATTACTAATGTATCTATCCACAGGGAAGAACCACTGCTTGGAGTAACATATTCTAAATCTTCATTTTCTGGTTTAATTTCTGCTGCATCAGAAGAATAACACATAGCAATCAACAAATCTTCTACCAAAATTTGAGACCGCCAACCATCTGTAGTAAAAGAAGCGATCGCTGGTCTGAGTATGAGTAACTCTTCATAAGCTTGCCTAATATTTTCTACATTGGTAGAGTTGTAAGAATATCCTAATTTTCTTAAAGCACACCCCATCACCTCTCGCACGTCATTCACTAAAGTCATCCGCTTCAATACTAAATCTCGATTTTCCCAGAGATATTCCCAATCATTAGGCGCTGTTGGTAACAGTTTACTATTGTAAATTAAACCAGTAGTTCCCCAACTTACGGGTACACTATAGACATTACCAGGATCGTATGTCGGGTCTTGAAATTGGGGAAATAGATCGTCTAAACCAATAATTAGAGAGTGGTCTAACTCTGTCAGCAAATTTAGGGAAGCCATTTTTTGCACCATATAATCAGATGGATAAATGATGCTATATGCTCCACCCCCTCCTGCTTGTACTCTAGCTAGCATTGACTCATTAGAGTCAAACACATCTGCAACTACTTTGATACCAGTTTCATCGTAGAAGCGATCAAGCAAATCTTGATCTGTATACCCTGCCCAAGTATATATATAGAGTAAATCTGAATTACCCTGCATTCTGGGATTAGATTTCACTTCAGCTAATCTCCAACCACAACTAGAAAGGGTTGAAACTGCCATGGTAGCTGCTGACGCTTTCAGAAATTGACGTCTAGAAGTACTAGCATTTTGCTTGTAAATTGATTTAGCTACATCATTTCGCTGGTATTTATGTAAATTAGTTGGAGGCACAGTAGTTACAAGTTTAAAGTCAAAAGTATAGCGCTACGCGCAAGTCAAAAATCAAAAGCGCAAAGTGCGGTCTTGGGGTCTGCCTAAGTGGAGCAACTTTGCAAGAGAGTCAAAAGTCAAAAATAATCCATGACTTAGTTTGAGCATTTATAAATGTTCTAACCTTTGCTTCGACTGCTATAAGTTTACGTTTTAATTGTGTTTAATTATTTATTTTTACGATCTTGATTCAGTTAAAGCCAAACAATTGTGTTTTCCCCAATAAACATAGATAGGAGTATCTGGGTTGGGCAAAGTTCCTTCTGTATTTGGTTGCCTTACCATTATCCGATCGCCTGACAACAGATTTACTTGATAATGTACATGAGTTCCCATATACATTACATTCGTCAACCTGCCTTCAAAACAATTTTCTGATACATCTGGAGAATACAGACTCAGATTAACTTTTTCTGGTCGCACACTTACTACTACTGAAGCACCTCCATAAATTTCTCCGTTTTTTCCTTTCTCACTCACTTTTGATTGTTCTACAGAAATCTTCAGACCACTATCTGTCTTAACAACCAGACTAGAATCATGATTATATTCGACCCGACCTTGAAATAAATTTGTATCTCCAATAAAATCTGCCACAAATGGACTTTCGGGGCGCTCATAAATTTCTTGAGGAGAACCTATTTGTTCTATTCTACCCTCGTGCATCACAGCAATGCGGTCAGACATACTCATGGCCTCTTCTTGGTCGTGAGTTACCATCACAAATGTAACGCCCAAATCTCGATGTAAATTGGACAATTCCATTTGCATTTGTTTGCGTAGCTTTAAGTCTAGGGCACCGAGAGGTTCATCTAATAATAATACTGCGGGACGATTTACTAAAGCTCTTGCTAAAGCCACCCGCTGTTGTTGCCCACCGGATATTTGATGAGGATAGCGATCGGCAAATTTCTCCATTTTCACCAACTGCAAAGCTTGTGCTACTTTTTCCTCAGTTTCAGCTTTTCCTAAACGTTTTATTCGTAGTCCAAAAGCGATATTATCTTTAACACTCAGATGGTTAAATAAAGCGTAGCTTTGGAAAACAGTATTTACTGGGCGACGGTAAGCAGGAGTTTGGCTCATAGATTGGCCTCGAATCATTATTTCACCTGCTGATGGGGTTTCAAATCCGGCTATTAACCGTAATGTAGTAGTTTTGCCACAGCCAGAAGGTCCTAGAATACTAAAAAATTCTCCTTGACGAATATTGAAGTCCACACCCCTTACTGCTGTATGGCCTTCAAATACTTTGAATACTTTACGCAGTTCAACGTCGTTTTCGGTTTTGGTTAGGGTCGTCCCAATATTCAGTGCAGTTTGAGTCATAATTATTATGTCTTGAGTGGGGAATATGCTTGGGAAATTGGGTCTTAATAAATTTAAGTATTAGATTTTTTAGTATTTTAGCAGTTCTGGCTATTACGCTTCACATTAAAGTAAGAGAAGCCTAATTAGTCTGGAGGATTATTTTGTTAGTTTTGTTTTCTCTGGTCAAGACAACCTCATAGATCCATATTCAGGATTTAGGATTAAATAAAAGACAATTGAGATGCAATACGCAAGATAATCGTTGATTTTAAATTCTCTTTTTAACATCAGTTTTTTCAGTCTCAGACTTGATTGATTTTCCTGGAGTTGAGATTGTAAGGAAGTCTTAACTTTATTATAGTATTGATTTAGAGATTTTAATGGTCTGCCATTTATTACTCTAGGGTTTTATTCCGACTTGATTAAAAGTTTCGGCTGTCGCCGACATGAAAATGTAGCTAAATTGTTTAATCCAATATCAATAACTGGCGCAACGATTTTTCTCTAGCTGGTATTGTTTTTCGCATTTCTTCATAAATCACCTCAGTTATACCATTTCTCAAAAACTTTTCTACATTTTATTGAGCGAGGGAGTAGGGGAGTAGTAGGGAAGTTGCATGCAACGTCCCTACGGGAGAAGTAAATAGAAGACGGGATTAACATTAACTTGCTAATTATTAGCAAAAAAGTTATTCGGCTTGTGTTAATTACTTAATAACTGAAGTGTTTCCCAAGTATAGCATTAATGCATGGGAATTGGTATTACATAATGGTTAAGTTTAGGGACGAGACAAACTTGTTTAATTTGTGAAGTAGGTACTAATGTTTTTAGATAAATCTCAGTAAAACTGAAATTAATAATTCCTTGTTTAAGTTGCCTCTTGCTAATGGCTTGTGTCGTATAAACTACAAGATTTATTTCCGTTATTTTATTTTTATATCTAGGAAGACGAGGACGAGATTTAAACTTTGATAGGTTCTGTTTATAAACTTTGTTTGCTGCTAAAAAACTCTTCGGTGTTTCTATATATTATCATCAAAATTTGTTGAGATATTTTAGTTGGCATTGCTTGATAGTCTGGTTGAGTAGATAGTATCTTTTGAAGCTGATGATAAGAAAGATAAGTATTTTCAAATATCAAAAACTGATGAACTAAATAATTAGCATACTTATAGAGATTTTTAGAGAACAAAAACGGTCGGTCAATTTCAGTATAGCAATCCGTGCATAGGTTGCGGGTAATCAAAAAGTAGATAAAAAAACTGAAATTCCCACCAGTTAAGTGTTCCCAGTTAAGCGTTCCCTAAAAGCAGTAAGATTTTTATACACAAATAAAATAGGATTGCTATATAAAACCGATTATTTTTTGTATGGGATATGTCTCTCAACTAATTTCATAAATCAAGGAGTTAAAATTACTAAAGGATTCGAGTATTTCGGAATTTTTCTGATTATTTAGTCTGGAACTCTCAGCCAGTTTCATTATACTATTAAACAGATTGTCGAGAGTTATTAAATTTTACTTCCGATTTTTATGCTTCCTTAATAGCAGTTATTCTGTTAACAAATAATTATCGTCAGGTGAGGGAGATGCCTCTGGACTACTAGATGATTTTTCGGTTTCCAACTCATCTTTTTGATCTGAAGATTCTTCTGCATCACCCGATGATTCTTCTGTTTTTTCTTGTTTTTCCCATTCGGAAACTGGTTTAGTTAAGACATTTTTGAAGTTGACAGATAACAACAAAACAGATACTTCTTCCGGCGGTTCTTCCTCCGGTTCTAATTGAGAATATATAAAATTACCATCAAAGTCTGGTTGACCTAAAAATAAACGACTGGTTTTACCATCTTTGAGTTGAATTTCTACAGTTATTTCTGGTTTTTCTAAACCATATTCTGATAACTGAGAAACTGAAGTAGTGATGGAGCGATCGCTTTTTAAGTTTGTTAGTTCAGCTAGTAAAAATTCTACTGTTTGTAAATCAGCTTTTTTTTCTACAGGTGCGGTTATATTCCAGGTTTTTTCTTCTGCTTCTTCGTCTATTTTTAAGGTTAATGTTTCTGACTCTTGTTTGATGGTAATAGTCTGAATTTGTTCTAACTCAAAATCAAATACTTGTTTTTGTTGTTCTTGGATTTCTGCCTGTTGTTGTTTACCTCGAATTTCATATAAGTAAACAAATCCTCCTAAAGCAAGTGCTGTTAACATTAATATTAAAGTTGTTCTTTTTATTTTCATGATTTTAGGGAGTAGGGAGTAGTCAGTTATCAGTTATCAGCTATCAGCTAAATATTTTTTCTAGTCTTATCAAAATAACAAAGTAAAAATTTAACTCCTGAATTATCCATTATCAATTATCCATTATTCATTATCAATATTCCACCCAGAAACCGGGTTGAGCGACGAAATTTCGGAAAAATAATAATCAAGGTAATAAACCAGGTTTCTTGTTAATCAGTTATCAGCTAAATATTTTTTATTTTATAAGAATAACAAAGTAAAAATTTAACTTCTGAATTCTGAATTATAAATTCGCCCATTCTAAATTCTGAATATTTTTTCTAGTCTTATCAAAATAACAAAGTAAGTAAGTAGGCGTGAATAAACCTTACTATCTAACGAAATGTTAAAGCAGTTGAAACCCTTGATATTGCTTCCTTCCACTCGGTGACCGTCACTTCGGAGGTACTTGTAAATTTTTTCACCTACCTAATTAAAAATTTAACTCCTGAATTATCAATTATCCATTATCAATTAATTAACGTCGTTGCCACCAGATTATTCCACCTATTGCTAAAGCTAAAATTGGTAAAATTACAATTGCCATCCAACTTAACAATCTAGCTTGCACTAAAGTCATTGCAATACGACGATTTGTAGTTTTTTTCGGACTAATAGAAAGTGTTTCTTGTTCTGGTTTACTTAACCAAGAAACTGAGTTCAGAAAAACATCTCCATTTAGTTGTTGTTGAAACCAACCATTTGTCGCAAATTGAGAATTTCCTAACACTACTAAACGTGCTTCTTCTGATTGATTTTCTGATTTTCCCTGTATTTTACTAGACTCTAATTCATCTGGTGGTTGACCGGGAAGTGGGGGAATAACCTCTGCTGAAGTTGTCTCTTTTTCTGCTTCTAATTCTGAAGTAGAAGTTGTCGCAGGTTGATTAGGTGGTTGACCAGGAAGTGGAGGAATAGGAGTAAGGTTTAATTCCGTTTCCTGACTTTTTTCCTCAGTAGGAGAACGACTCAAAGCTACACCTAAAGATAATGGCCCTAGCCGATCCCTACCCTCATTAAACCTTAACTGACCCCTTAAATCTGTTTCTGCCCAACTTTGGTCATTAGTCCAAATTAGAGGACTTTCCTCTATCCCATCTATGGCTTCACTTTCGATGGGACGGGCAAAAGGATATAATGAAATACCATTGCCAAAATCTTGAGTAATAGGATGTTCTCCATACCTAGTTACTAATACCACCCAGGGGTCAAGACCTACTAATCTACCAATTTTTGGGTCATCTATTGCCAGGCGATCGTCAACTAATACACCCCACTCTGCAAATAAATCATTTAATCCTGGGTCGGTGCTTGGGTCTAACATTATTAATAGACCGCCACCTTGGTCTAAATATTCTTGTAAAGCAGTAACTTCTGCTTCTAAAAATTCTCTTTGAGCGCCAGCAATAATCAGAACATCTGCATCTTCTGGTACTTGAGAAATAGTTGCCAAGTTGATAGATTCTATTATGTAATTTTTATTTTCAAGAGCATTAACAGCTTCAGAAAAACCTTCTTGACCTTCTTCTAATTTTCGTTCCCCATGACCTTGAAGAAAGTAGATTTTTAAAGTTCTGCTGCCCAGTATTTTTTCGATACTATTTGTCAGTTTAGATTCGGTTAGAGGCTCTAGTTGTCTACTAATAATAACTTCTTTTTTTTCTGCGACTTCCAGATGTATTTCTCCTAATTGTTTGACTCCAAATTGATTGGCTTTTCCAGGTTCTGTTTGAGGGTCTACTAACTCAAACCTAAATTTACCATTTCCTTGTCTTTGATAATTTTCTAATAGTTGGGAATATTGGGGATTTTCACCCCGGTCAAATATCCAAAGTTTGACTGGTTGTTCGAGATTTTCTAATACTTCTATAGTTTGTGGTGATAATGTAAATTTTTGGTTTTCAGTAAAGTCTATTCTCGTTTGATAACGAACTGCTAGAAAGTTAATTAGTGCCAAAATTATCAGTACGGAAATAGTAGCAAAAATTGCGTTTGTGCCTGCTTCGGTTGCTCGACCGCTCCACCAACTTGTTGTTGAGTTTCGTTCTATTGAATAAGCTTGATAAAAAATCCATAAACCAGTTATTACTATGCCTGAAGTTATTAACGCCAATGGTATAGGTTCCCAAGTTCCTGAAACAAAACCTGCCGATACACCGATAATAGTTAAAATTGGTCCTAACCAAAATAGATAATTCCAAGTACTTTTGATAATTTTCATATTATCTTTTTTTCAATCTCTAAATTGTCTTGAACAGGAAATAAGGAATAAGGGAGAAGCAGTATTATAAATAAATTTATGAATTTTTGCAATGAATGATTATAAGCATTCAGCAGTCAGCCATCAGCTATTGGCTTTAGTTTTAGATAAAAGGTTTATTAATTGAGTGAAAATTAATCTTACTACAAAAGTTTGCTTTAAAGTCTATTTTAATTTAAACCTTCTCCTTAAGATTGGCATATTTATGAGTTATTAACTCATTATCTTGGAAGAAGGAATTAGTCTCCAAGAAGTGACATAAGTTTGCACAGCATGACCAAAAAAATGAAATTCGTCATCAGATAATTTTAGTCGTTACTTGCATAAGTTCAAAAGCTGTTAATGTTTCGCTGCGCGACATGGAAAGCGGAGCATGACCTAGGATAGCTCCTCTGGAAGAGGCAGTTACGACCCAGGAGGATAGCTGACTGTTTACTTCTTAATAATCTAACATCAAATTTAACCCTGGTAAAATATTTTCACCTGATAACATAATAGGCATAGTTACAATTTCTACCTCTTTATTTTGATGATAAATTTCTACTTTTTTTTGTTGAGGATTAATTAACTAACCTAACAATAAACCTGATTCTAAATATTCTCTCATTTTTGCTTTTAAAGGTGGAATTATATCGGAGTTAGACCGTAATTCAATCAAAAAATCTGGGGAAATAGGAGGAAAACTTTCTCTTTCTTGTTGAGTAATATTTTCCCATTTTTCTAAAGATATCCAAGCAACATTAGGGGAGAGGTCGCCTCCTCCTGGTAAACTAAAAATAGTAGAATAACTAAAAACTATTCCTAACTGAGTTTGACGATTCCAGAGGCTAATATCAACAATCAAATTAGCTTCTTTTTGACCACTTTTAACACCTACAGGGGACATAATAATTAATTCTCTTTTTTGACCAGTTTATATATGGTAAGTTTGTTGCAGAAAAGGATAGTGAATACCGTCTAGTTTCTTGCAGTGAAAATTTAAACAATAATATTTCAGAGCTGGAATATATACATGAAAAAAATTATTACTTTTGGGGAAGTCAAGGTAGCGACCCTAATCGTAAAGCTGTAGGAATTTGTAGGAATAAGACTTCGATTTTGCCCGAAAAAAAAATTCTACTTATTCAAGCTGCTCCTGCTTTTAATAAAAATAAAGGTATCTTTTCGAGAGGTGGCAGTCGCTCATTTTTCCAGCATCGTTATATTTTTGTATCCTCAGCAGAAATAGTTGGATTTAAAAATCAAATTTGTAGGTTGTTGGGATATCTAGGTAATATGTCAATACCAACCTTCAGTAGTCTTAATCAACTTGATGATTCTGAGCAAAAATCTTGGCTTTTGGGTCCGGAAGATTTTGAGTCTTTACTAGCAAAAGAAACTACAGAGAAAAAAATAAGGGAGACCATAGAAAAGGTCTGGAAAAAACTTAAAAATTCTGAGCAAAAGATTTTGCTTCAAGCACTAGATGTGATTTTGAATGGTAAAAGATTACTACTTACTGACCAAAACCCAAAAAAGACACGATCGCCATTATTACTTCTAGATAATCTTTTGCTTTTCCTACCTACTAATGAGCGTCACAAAATATCTTTAGCTATAGGTTCGGTTGACCCTGAATACTGCAAGTGGGCACAAATAATAGTTAAGTTAGATGGTTCTTCAATAGGTTCTTTACCTGAAAATATGGTGTGGCTAGATTTTAGTAAAGAAGAGTTTGACAAAAAGGAATATCTAGACGACGGATATGTTAAAGATTTTATTGCTCCAAACAAGGATAAATATGAAAATTTAATTACTATATGGGAGTACCTTGACAAGACTACTAAGGATGATTCTGATAATTTAGTTTGGGAATTTCAGGAAGTAGGTGGTTGGTTGAAGTTAAATCATCCATCACTAGATTTTATTTTTAATTACCCAGTAGAGGAAGGAGACAAAATTGAAATTTTGGGTAAGTACATTCCTCGAATGGAAGAGAAGGTGCAAAGTTTTCTGGATAGGTTTGGGGAAAATTCATCGACTCCAGATAGTGAAGATTTAAAACTTTTAGAGTTGCTATGGAAAGCATTGCCAATTTCTGAAAATAATGGAAGCTTAACGAAGACTCTGTTATGTACAATCTATCGTTTTTTGCCAGATAAATTTTTAGATATAGTCAAAGCAGATAATAAGTTTTTTGATTCTTTAGAAATTCTCAGAGAAAATCAGTTTATAGAATTTTTTGTGGATGAAAATCTCAGGGATGATATTTTACAGGCATTACAAAATGCTTGTTTAAAACTGATAGAAAAAATTTCTCAAGGAAGCATTGAAGATTTGTATAACAAGTCTGGAGGTAGAAACACTCCATTACAGACAAAGTATCTACCACCTCCGCAATCCTCTACAAAAAATCATCCAGAACTGGAAGAACTAATAATATGTTGTGAAAAGATATTTCTTTCTGAAAAAGAGAAATTCCAACTATGGGATTTAGCATTAGTTGGAAGAATTACGAGTGGTGATTTTAAAAGATTGTTTATCGAACGACTTTTTCCTAATTTTCCTGTTCTAGATAGAGAAACTTTTGAACAAAGTAATTTAAAGCAATATTGGCAGGAAAATTTTACTGATACACTAGATTATCTAGATTTCTTATTGGAAAAAGAGAAGGGTATTTCCCATGTTTGTGAGATTGCTAATGGTTTGAAACTTAGCAATTATGAAGTTGGTGAGCTTTATATGACTTGCCTAAAATCTCATTCACTAACTTATGAAAAAAGTTTGCCATTATTGGAATCTGCCATTGAAAAGAGCGTCAGTTTTCTAGAAGAGAGAGTGAAGTTTCAGGCAAATGATTTTATGGGAGTTTATCAATGGTTTAATTCCCAGTATTTTCAAGATAAATCTCCAAACACATCTGCGAATGAGTCTCCATACAAATTTTCAGATAAATCTTCAGATCCATTGGAATTATTTTTAAGCTCAAGCGAAATTCCAGATAGTAGCTTCCAAGATTCTCCAGATAAATCTTCAGATAAATCTCCAAACAAATTTACGGATGAGTCTCCAGGCAAATTTTCAGATAAATCTTCAGAAAGCGAAATTTCAGATAGTAGCTTCCCAGATTCTCCAAATAAATCTCCAGACAAATCAGATGAGTCTCTAGATCAATTGGAATTATTTTTAACCTTAAACGAAATTCCAGATAGTAGCTTCCCAGATTCTCCAAATAAATCTTCAGACAAACCAGATAACTCTCCAGACAAATTTTCAGATCAATCTCCAGAAAAACCAGATAAGTCTCCAGAGAAAGTTGAATTATTTTCAATATTAAGCAAGCTAATTATAGATAGTAATTCTAATCGCTGGATAAATTGGGAAAAACTTTCAGAAGTTCTTTACAAGGATGATATAAAAGGAAAGATTTTTCTAGATAAGACTATAGGAAAAGCTTTTCCTGTTCAAATGCTAGAAACATGGCTCGAATTATTGAATAATCACCCGGAAAGTAAAGAGGTAGAAGTAAAATTTTTAGTTAGTAAAGCTTGGTCATTGCTGAATCGTCAAACATTGAAAAAAATGCGAGAACATCTAACAGGTACTTACCAAAAATATGTAGGCAAATTTATTCAGTGGGCAAATGAACAAGAACATTTAGATTTAAGTAATGATACTCCTGTCGAGTTAATTAGTGGAGAACTGATAGAGTACACCACTGAAATCTGGATTCAGCAAAAATCAATCGAGCAAAAACTATGGAACTTTTTAAAGTTGGAAGGAATATTGCCAAAGTTGAGCGATAAAGACTGTCTGAATTTAATAGATGTTCACTGGCGTTTAAGTGCAGATTTATTGTCATTATCATTAACCAATTTGTATAAGAGAGCAGAAAAATTTTCTCAGGAAGAAAAAGAGTCTTTGATGAAATGTGCAAAAGAAATAGTTAGTCAGTTTAAAGACCGTCAAAATCTGAAATACTTTATTGATAAATGCAAGCTTTTCTACAATAATTCAGACCTGTTAGAAATTATGCGTTACGCCGATAATAATCTTAAAAGCGAGATATCATATAATGATGTAATGCCTTGAAAAATATCTTAAATATCTACAGAGAAATCAAACTCAAGCTTGAACTTTATATTCTGGAGTTAATCTGCCATTTTTGCAACTATAGCAATCCTAAATTAGGTTGTAAGATTTTATCGAGCGGGGTTTGGTCTCCAAACCCAAGCGAAAGGGATTTCGAGACCAAACCTCCACAGTTTTTTCTCACAAATCATTTTATATTGCTATACCATCGGTCAATAAAAACCTAGTTAAATTAATAGATTATTTGTGTTATGAACAATCAAGAAAATGGATTCTGGGAATGTAGCGGAGATGAAAATAATCGCCACATTCTACTAATAATGTCGCCAGACGAAAATGAGTGTCGTGAACCTGGATGTAGCAGAAAAAAACCTCGCCCAAAAACTCGAATAAAGCCACCAAAACCAGAACCAGATGGTACAAAAAATGGTTCGTACTCGATAAATAATAATGGAAATAATGGAAATAATCGCAGCAATATACCAACTGATAAAAGAGACAATAAAATAAACACCGAGCAAAAACCCAAACGAGATATTAAACTGCTCATAGCGTTGACTATCCTTAATATTGGCAGTGGGTTTACAACTATGCGTGGAGCAGCACAAATTTTGCCTCGACTTGTAGGTTGGTCTAGTGGTGCTGCTATTCAAGCATTATTATTTCTATTAACTTCAGGTTCCACTCTCAAACACGATCCTTTCTCAAAATGGATGGCTGTAGGTGCTTTTTCTATACTTAGTGTTTATACCAGTTTCTTTGCTTATTATGATTTTTTAGTAGTAGAAACACGAGAAAAAGATGGCTTTAATCGAGCTATATCTGCTCATCAAAATTTAGTTAGAGAAATTTTTACTCCTATTGAGGAAAAAGCTCAACAATTAGAAAATGAAATTAAGAGCAAAGATGCAGAAATAGAACGTGAATTAAAGGGAGAAGGATTGACGGGAATAGTAGGTGATGGACCCAGGGTTGAACAACTAAGGAGAGAAAAAGACAAACTGCTAATTAGGTTCGATCAAGTTAAACCAGTAGCTAATGAATTAAGACCTTTATTTGATTATGATTTAGAAGGAAAAGAACCACAGGAAATTTTTAATGCAGACCGTAAAGCTTTAGCTCAAGTCAAACCAAAATGCTTACCGACAGAACCAGAATTTGTTTGTTTGCCAGAAAAATATAATGGTAGTTTAGACCCTCTAAATCCTAAATCCGAAAAACTCCAAGAAAAGTATTTTGATGAGGAAGACAGAATCAGATTTATTGCACCTTTTCGAAAAATTAAAAATGGTGAAGAAGCTGCTATTGCAGCAGCTTTTTTCGCTCTACTTGTTGATGGTGTTATTATTTTCTTAGGAACAAAAATTGAAATTCCTCCTAAGTCTAAAAAGATTGCTAAAAAGATTCCTAAAACAATAACTTTACGGATAAAAGGAACAGGAACAGAATTTTTGGATAAATTATTAGAAGCTATTGATAATATGTCTGGACAGAGCTACCAGGAACTGTTTATTAATCAGGAACTACTTAAAGAAAATCAAACACAATACCAGAAGTTACTTCAAAGTCTCTCCAACGAAACAACATGGATAGAAAAAAATGAGGAAAAACAATGGATTATATATGATGAAAAAAAATTTACAGATTGGGTTATCAAGGAAGGCGAAAGGCTAATCAAAAACGAAGATCAAAATAATAGTAATACTAAATCATCGAATATTGTTACATTTTATTTGCCTGATGATGATATCACTGAATGACAAAGAAGCTGAAAGATAAAGCAATTTCTTACTTAATGAAGTAGATATATTTATGGTTTCAGGGAGTATAATAGGGAATAGGGAATAGGGAATTTCATCTGATTCAGGTACAGGAATAGCAGGCAAGATGCTCACTATAAATTGATAAAAACCTTCTCCCTTATACAGCACTTTTTAGATTGATGAACTACATAACCAAAACCCTGTAGGGGCGATTCGCGAATCGCCCCTACTATGGTCTGCTGAAATGAAAACCGCTGTAAACCTTTCTTTCCCTTCCTCCTTCTTCCCTCTTCCTTCTAAAACGCTCAAAAAGTTGGTATTTTAGGCAAGAATTAGGCCGAAAAATCATTCTGACAATTCTTACTCCTACCTCCTCGCTCATTCCCCTAACTCCTGTCTCCTGTCTCCTGTCTCCTGTCTCCTACCCCTACTAAAAGACTTTTTCAACAAACCCTAATTAAGACCGCTGAAACCTTAAAGCATCTATTGATTGAGCAGTTAAAAATACTCCCAAAACAACATAACTCAACAACATAATTATGCTGCTAGTATCCACAAGTCCCTGAATAATATTAGTGTAATGTGTCAGCATTGATAAATGTTTCAATGCCTCTGCTAAAACACCACTAACATTATTTGCCACAACATCAATTACCCAGAGAAATAATACTAAAGCAAATGTCAGAATGGCAGATAAAATTGCACTATCTGTCAAAGAAGAAATAAACATTCCTAATGATAATACTGCCGCAGCAAGTAATATTAAACCCCCATGTCCTAACAAAAGTAACACTGGCGAAATAGGCGGTTTTGCTGCATTAATAGCAATAGCTTCCAACCCTAACAATGGCAATACCATAGAAATATAAAACGTTAATACAGCTAATAATTTTCCTGTTGCTACCGACCAGTTTGTTAGAGGTGAAGTTGCTAATAATTCTAAAGTTCCTCGTTTTCTTTCTTCCGCATATAAATTCATAGATAACATAGGCAGCAAAAACAAAGAAAGAGAACCCATAATTCCCAGATAAGCTTTTACAAATTCGTAGGGTGCATCGACTGGCGGTTCCGTAATTCCTAGTTGGTCTCTAGTCGCAATTTGTTGAATAATTCCATCCGGTCCTAATAAAATAGCTACTAAAAAGTATCCTCCCAATAGCCAAAATATTCCTGTAATTGCATAAGCTAATGGTGAGGCAAAATATCCTTGTAATTCTTTTCTGTAAATCGCGATAATATTACTTATTACTATTAGCATGAGTTGATTTCTTTCCTTATAATGAAGACCTCTCCCCCAACCCTTCTCCTACAAGGAGAGGGGGGAAGAATTTTTTAATCTGGTATGTTTACAGTTTCTCTGACAGTTCTTACTCCCTCTTCCCTTGCAGGGAAGGGAGTTGGGGGGTTAGGTTTTAACCACAATATTAGTCTAGTAGGTTGGGTTGTAGCTTGCTTCCGCGTAGCGGTACGACAGTGAAACCCAACAATAGTAAGCTTTTGTTGGGTTGAGTTTCGTTCCTCAACCTACGCCTATGCACCATTTTAGCTGTGTCACGCCACTACTGGACTGACACACCTTAAATGATGCATTAGAAAATGGGGTGATTACGAAAAAAGCTAATGATGAATAGTGAATTTTCTCTTCCCCATGCGTATAGAGCAATAGTTAATACATT
>NZ_JBNHEP010000316.1:0-22824 GCF_050015995.1 Dapis brunnea BLCC-M229
CTCCTGCAAGGAGAGGGGAGAAATACTCCCCCAACGCTAGTAGGGAAGGGGGTTAGGAGGTTAGGTTTTTTAGCTCACATTTTCAAGCTTGACGCGTCACTAGGGTGAGTAGGGGTTTGCTCACCAAACCCTTACTAAATGAGTCTGAAGTCAATTTAGTCAATCCCCTTCTTTTTAAGAAGGGGTAATTGTCAATTGTTAATTGTTGAACTAATTCCCTTTTTTAGATTTATATCATGTCCGCTGAATTAGTGATAAAAAACTTTCTCCTCCTTCTCCTCCTGATATATTCTTTTTTCCATCACTTATCCCTCCTGACTCCTGACTCCTGACTCCTCTATAATTATTTATAACTGGTAAAGATTAAAATATCGGATTTCTCAAGTTAGCCAAGTACAATTGTTTTTCTTCTGCTATTTTTCCTATTCCCTATTCCCTAATTACCAGATTTTTTTTCACAACGCAAATCATACTTTTATAGACATAAATAACTAAATATTTGCTTACCCTAATACTTAGGATTAAATCCAAAAGGTGGTAAACTTTCTTGAATTTCTGGTGTTAAAAAAACCGTAGTAATAAACTTCTCATCCCAACCTCCCACAACATTAGCAAATAAGTAAAAATCATCCTCATCGGAATTTAATTTTTGTTCAACTAAAATTCCTGTTGTATCGCTAACCCGTAATTTTATCCCCTCTGGTAAACTCATTCCTATAGGTGCACTTAAGACCAACAATAACATCCATTCTGGTATTGAATCTGAAACTAAAGACCAGGTTAAAGCATACAATCTTAAAGGGATTCCACCTAATAATAAATCCTGATAAGCACCCCTAGCATAAGGAGGAATATCCGTGCCATTTTGTGGTAGCTCTCTGATAATCGCTTGAATTTCTTCTGTGGGAGAATATGTTCCTCTCATGGGAGATAATTCTGGTAATTCTGGTAATAAAACCCAGGATAATTGATTGGCAAAATTATCTAATTCGTTTCTTAGCCACCGCCCTACATTAATTGTTGGTTCAGTTAAAATATTAAGTAAATCTGGCAAGTATTCTTTCAGATAATTTAGTGAATTTTCTTGACTTTCAGCAACTTCTAGTAAATTCTCTGGGATATTTTCTGACTCTATCGATATTTGCCATTGCCAATCATATATCCATTTTAATAAGTCAGAATTAGTGAGGAGAGTTTTGCCTTGTTCCCAGTCGATTAATTCCCATAAATTTTGTGTGGATAACTGAGGCAATAGTTTTTTTAGTTCAGGTTTAGCTGCGGCTAAATTTTCTGAATTTTTTTGTATCTCTGGCAAGGTGATTTCTGATAAATCTAAACAACGAAAATAAAGTAATAAATTATCGATTTCTGTATCAAAGCAACTCAAGGGAATTTGATAATTCCACTCCTCATCAGGGAGTAGATTAACCTGTGTTTTATGGTGGATTAAATCTGCATAAGAAATAAAACCATAAATCGCTACTTTTTCTAGTTCTTCTTGTACTTCCATCACTACATATAAATGATGATTGAATTCTGGTAAGTCTAGGACTGCTCTAGGTATACTAATTTCGTCATCTATAAAACTACCTGTAGTAATTAAGCAGACTTGAAACTGATTAACATTAAGATGACAAACTGCGGAAATTGAGTTAGAGATAATTGGATTAAAAATAGAAGAATTGTCTGAACTAATCGTTAAATCTGTGCCTCTTTGTTCTAGCCATTCTTCAAATCCAAATAATGCCAAAGAATTCAAGTATGTTTGCCATTGTCTCGATTCATTAGGGATTTGATTGCTGATTTGAATAGCTTGGTCAATTTTGTCTAATGATAGATGTATAGATTCTGTAGAAATAGGCTGAAAATCTAGGAGATATTCTAAGGTATTAGTTAACATTTTAATTTTTCCTCTATACTCAGTTTTTTTGATGATTTCCTGTCCTTAAGGATGGGGTTGAAATAGTTATCGTACCTAGTCCTTAAGGGCGGGGTTTTATTGAATCTAAATAGCTACAAACTCTTTTAGCAAATAAGCTTTCTGTATAATGATGACTAGATGTATAACCTTCTGCTTGTGCTTCTTGAAATACTTGATTAACTTGTTCATCTAGGGCGATTTCTATTTGTTTATCTAGAGTTTTTAAGCTTTGGGGATTTGTGTAATCTTTAGCAAGTTCTAAGATACGATGGCGCAAACTAATTAACAATTGTTGCCGAATATCAGCTCGAAATGATTTTAATTTCAGTAGGCGAGTCACTTGATATTGCGCTTTTAATCCCACATATTTAGCAATTTCTGTCATGGATTTTCCCTGACAATGATATAGATGTAATGCTTGGATAAATTGTTCGGCTTTTGGCGATTTTTTGCCCTTCAGTAACTCGATCCAAACATTTGTTACTTCAGCTATAGCGGCATCTAAACTCTGAACAAATTGTTGTCTATAGTTAGTCAAAAATTCATTCTCTTCATCTATAGTATCTGTCTCTTGAGAGACGGAAATTTTATTAGCTAAAGATTGATTTTTAGAAGTATCTAATGGGATTGTAGGTAGAGAACCACTTCTCACATAAATTCGGTACTCTCGTAATTGAGAAGCCAGATTTTGTAGTTTAGTCATCAACACCTTTGGAGAAATATTTTTACCAGTTTTATTTTCTATTAATTGAGCAATTTGTTCTAATTGTTCCGTAGTTGGTGGCAAACATTTTTTCCCCGAGCTTGACAAACGTTGTTGACGACGTTGCACCCGATAAATAGCGTGATAACTTGACAAAATATTTAGGCTTTCTTGAGTTTCAAGAGGAGTAAAATTATAAAAGCTTGAGAAAATTTTCTCTAGTTGTTTAGGAGGTGTATCATTCAGCAGTGCCCAATCACTAATTAAATAAACCCCACATTCTAGTAAGAAACTATTTAGCTCAGAATGCTGTTTCACTTTTCTAATTATCCAGGTAGCTAAACTACCTTGATTTTGGTCAAAACTTTGGAGAATTTCTTGAGCAAAAGATGGAGCAGAAGTTTGTTTTCTTTTGTTAGAGATTCTGCCATCATCAGTCAAAACGTAAGGGAATAAATCCTGGCTCTTAAAGCCATAATTTTTACCAAAATTAGCAGCTAATTGTTGACAAACTCCTTCAATTTGCCAGGATATAAAACAGAGTAAACAGCGTTCTGCTAATAAATAATTTATCTCTAGATTGGTATCTGAATTATCTCCCATCCATTCTAAAAGTTGGCCCTGAATTTTCAGGTCTGGAACTTCACTAACTGTTAAATATTCTGGAAAATTTGAGGTAAAAAATTCTTTAGCCTCCGCAATTTCCAGGATTTGACGAGAACCAGAACTGTTAATTTTAATATGTCTCCAGTATTTAGATATAGTACCCATAAAGAATAAATCAGCTCAATAAACAATAGTCATGGTTAATTGTTAATTGTATGATAATTTTTCTCCCTCAAAAGTTGGGTTTAATGCTGGGCTATTATCCCTTTGATTTACATATATTTATATCTTCCTGGAGGTTATGCAATATTAAATAAAACAAAAGTCAAAAAATAACAGACAAAAAGCGAAAGCCAGAAAAAAATGATAGAGATAGCTGTCTAATAGACATCTCCGGAAAAGAGGGAACACTTAACACTTAACTGGGAACACTTAACCCACCCCTAACCCCTCCCAGGAGGGGAGTAATTGATAATTTCTGGATGAGAATTGATGTGATTTTTAATTTTCACGCCTATGTCTAATATTAAGGTATTTAATATTTGCTAAGTTCCTATGCAAAATTAATTACATATCCTGTAGACTTCCTGTTCCCTGTTCCCTATCTCAACTAGGAAATTCCTAAAAGCACAACTAATTACTAAAGATTGATAGGGTGATGGGAGGATGGGGGGATGGGGGGATAGGGTGATGGGGTGATTCGTATATTTGCAGAATTTTTTGTATTTCATATAAATTGACATCCTCCCGACGTTGCACTTGCGTGACAACGCGGGATTCCCATCCAATAAATTGGATAGGTTCTTTTGGTAAAAGTAAGGAAGAAGAAGGGTGCATCTCAATTTTTAAGAAAGCCAAAAATTTATCGCTTTTAGGGAACGGGGAACAGGGAAAAGAAAAAAAGTATTTTTGCAAATATTGAGATACACCCAAGAAGTAATACCATTTCTCAAAAACTTTTCTACATTTTATTGCTAGGGGGGGTAAGGGAGCAGAAGGGTATGTTTTTTACATGTGTGGGGAGGGTTGGAAGTGTGGGGAGAGGGAGAAGTTTTTAGCTTTTTTTCGCATAAAAAAGCACATTTTTCTTGATATTTTATACTGGATAAAAGTGATTACTCACCCCTTTATTAAAAACATACCCCTGTGAGGGGTAAGGGAGTGGGGGAGGATTCATTAATGGATAATGGATAATGGATAATGGATAATTACCTCTGGTTAAAACCAAGAGGATTGACCCTTCAGGAAAATTTTTTCTTGTTTCTCCTTTAAAGGAGAGGCTTTATACCTTAATTATTCAGTAAAAATAAGAATAATTAATATTAACTGGCTAGTAATTATCAAAA
Organism: Dapis brunnea BLCC-M229; assembly: GCF_050015995.1. Classification (NCBI taxonomy): domain Bacteria; kingdom Bacillati; phylum Cyanobacteriota; class Cyanophyceae; order Oscillatoriales; family Microcoleaceae; genus Dapis; species Dapis brunnea. The sequence continues at coordinate 4,577 of NZ_JBNHEP010000316.1, forward strand.
AAGTTCCATCCAATTTTATTGAGGGGCAATCATGTTTGTGTTTTTCGTTGTCGCCGACATGAAAGGTTGTAGGACATGAAAAACGTTTCGACTGTTGGCGACATTAATGTGGAGTATTCCGTAGAAAATTACCCTTAACGAATTATCTTTTAAAATCCATTTCTCATTAATATAAATGATGCCCAATAGTAAGGATTATTCCCTTCTTTATCCTTCCCAGTAATCATATTTATTTGAGCTGCGCGTAATGCTTCTGCTTTACTTTTTCCTTCTTGCAAAACTGTGTAAAAAGTATTCATTAATTCGTCGGAATCATCATTAACTCGCCACAAAGAAGCTATTATTGTTTCTGCTCCAGCATTTTGCATTTGATAACCCAAACCAACTATTTCTTCCCCATTACCCATCTGCCCACTAATATTAGTTTCGGAAGCACTTAATACTACCAAATCTATTTCAAATGACCAATTTTCCATATCGCGCAGAGTCAGGCGCTCGCCATCTCCAAATAATATAAAAGAGTCTTCTGGTTTGCCATTTCCTTCTTGTTCTGTTAACAATACAACGGGGGTATCTAAATGCAAAATATTGTAGTCATTAAAATTATTGATTGTTGTTTGTGAACTAAATTCGCTGTTGACTAGCTTTCGAGTTCCCGGAATTATTTCTGCTAAATTTTCAACTAATTCTCCTGTTGTTAGTCTTAAGTTAACTTGGCGAGTTCCTATCTGGACTTGATATTTACCTTCGGTTAAAGCTGCTGCTAATACACGAGGTTGATTTTTGGATTGAGTCTCAAAATTTGTCAGACTAGCTGCAATAATATTATTTACACTAAAACGTTCTACTAACCATTTTTCTCCGTCATAAAGTGCTGTTAAAGGAAGATAACGAAGTTGATTATCTGGCGCATAAATAATTGTATTGATATTGGCTTTAGTTAATTCATCTTCTATTGGTTTTATTAACCAACCATAGAGTTTTTCGGCAGAAGTTTTAACGTCTCCGATGGGATTAGAAATTGTCAGGCGGAACTCAGCGATCGCTTCATTAATTTCTTCTGGTTTTACTGATACGGTTTTGTGTATTGCTTCCCCTTCTGCTGTGATTAATACCAATTCTAATTTTTCTGACAAAATCAAGGGATAAAATAGAACTGTTCCGGGCAACTTTTTCAATTTTTCTTGTAGACTATTGAACTGTGATAAATTAGGTTTGAGATTATTTTTATCTATCTCCAGATTTAAAATATTTTTTGTATCTTCAGCCAGAATTTTTTCTTCGGCAGCTAGTAATTTAACTCCGGTTGCTGTTATTTGATTACCTGTCACATTGCCGAGATAATTATCTAATTCTTGAATTTTTAGCAAATCTAAAACTTGTTGAGCTTCAAAAATACGTTCTTGTTGTAATAGTAAATCTGCTAAATTCCGATAAACTGTTTCAGGATTTTCTAATAGACTTTTCTGACTTTCCTGACTGCGCATAGTCTCATGGATGTTAACAGCTTGTTTGTAAAAAACTACTGCTAACTCTGGTTTTTCTTGGGCGACTAATATTGTGCCTAACTGTCCATAAATTCTACCTGCTTTGGCAGTTTTTTCATTCTCTTTATATATGGCTAATGCTTGCTCTAAATTTTCTAAAGCTTGAGGATATTGTTTCAGTTCAAATAAAGCATCTCCTATTCCTTGATAAGCTATAGCTACAGCATTTTTATCATCTTTGTCCGGTAAATTATCTAAAGCAAGTTTGTGATAATTTAGAGCAATAGAATAATCGCCAGAACTATAATAAGCTTCTCCCAAAGCATTCATATTGGCAGCAATAACCGATTTTTCTCCTACCTTCTTATTAATAGGTAAAGATTTTAGTAAAATTTGTTTAGCTTTCTGGTTTTCTCCTAAGCGGTTATAAACTTTTCCCAAACCAATCATAGCTTCACCTTCAGCAGCGCGGTCTTCCTCTTCTTTCTCATAAAATGCTAAAGCTGCTTCATAAATTGATTTTGCTTTGGCATTTTCTCCTATTTCATAATAAGCATCACCCAAATAACTTAAAGCTTCTAATTGCCCAGTTTTATCCTCGGCGACCTTAGCAGCTTCCAACCCTTTTTCATAAGCCGCTAATGCTTCACTTTCCTCTCCTTCTTTTTGATAAAGTGCCCCAATAAAACCATAAATTCGCCCTACACTTCTTTGGTCGCCCACACTTTCTAACATAACAACCGCTTGCTGAAAATACTTGATAGCTTCAGAATTTTCATCCTTTTCTCGATAGACAAAACCAATATTATTTAATAACCTCCCAACTCCAGCACTATCATTAATTTCTCGACGCACAGTCAAAGCTTTTTGATATGTTTCCAAAGCTTTGTCATAATTCCCTTGATTAAAATAGACTACTCCCATATTATTGAGCGTTCGACCAAGGTCACGGCGATCGTCTACTTCTTCCCGAATAGTAAGTGCTTCTTGGTAAAATTTCAGTGCTTGGTCAAGTTGCCTCTGACTTGCTTTAACCGCACCAATATTATGTAACGACTCTCCCTCATTTTGCCGATCGCTAATAGCTTCAGAAATATCTAAAGCTTCTTGATGTAAATTTAAAGCTTGGGAAAACTCCCGCTGTCGCTGATAAACAAAACCAATTAAATTTAGAGTTTCTCCCACACCCGAGCGATCGTTTATCTGTCGGCGAATAGTTAAAGCTTTCTGCAAAACATCCAAAGCTTTTGAATATTCCCTTTGGTTAATATAGACATCCCCAATATTGTTAAGAGTTTGAGCAATTCCCCCTTGGTCTCCTAATTCCTTACGAATTGTCAAAACTTGTTCATAGGTTTCTAAAGCTTCATCAAATGTTCCTCTGCGAAATTGTTCCACACCTGTTTCAAACAATTTATCTGCCTTGGTCTTAGGGGCAGAAGATTCTGGAGAATTTTCCACCTCTGGGGCAGGAGTCTGGGCCAATACATTGGGGATAATTATAATTCTGGGTATGGCCGAAATAGTAATCGCCATAACAGTCAAATAGCTAAAGTAAAAACAGGAATTTTTCACTGTGGAAGACCTCCTCATTCAATACAAGTTTTGGGTTTGAGATAAAACAGTTATTTAGGGTTTGCTGATTAAATCTGAAAGTATTGACAGATAAAGATTTGAGTTATTTTATGTCCGGCAAAAGTGGGAGCTTTTCGGTTGAAGCGAGCTGAAAAAGTGAGCATTTTGGGGTAACGCAAGGCAGAAAAATCACTCTTACTATTGTTTCGAGCACCTTCTCTATAACTCCTATTTCTCCTGACTCTTTACCGAATAATTAAGCTTGAAAGCCTCTCCTTTAAAGGAGAAACAAGAAAAAATTTTCATGATTAGTCAATCCTCTGCTTTTCAAGCAGAGGTAATAATTAATTATTAATTATTAATTATTAATTGTTGAATACTCCCTACTCCCTACCTCAACAAAAAGACTTTCCATACGCAAACCCTATTTTAAAGACTATAGATTTTGGCCATTTAATCTTATCCTTACTATGCTCAGATTTTTTTGGAACCGTAGTAGCACCTCTAGCTTTATTTTGTCGGAAAGTTTGAGGGAATATAGACTTCTCCCCTATAGCAGAAGTCAGAAGTTATAAGTTATAGGGCGCAAAGTTAAATTCTTGCTGTAACTAAATTTGAGACGAGCGAGAATCTCCGGGATGATTTTTCGAGCCCATAGTTGGGAAATATCCCCATCACCCCATCACCCCACCACCCTATCACCCCATCTCCCTATCACCCCATCTCCCTATTACCCCATCTCCCTATCACCCCATCTCCGAATCTCCCTATCTCCCTATCTCCCCATCAGAAAAGGGTCTTAGGAGTTCCTTATAAGGGATAGCTTTCAAAGGAGGAGTTAGGTTTTTTTACTCACAATTGAACCTAAAACCTAAAACCTTTTTTAATAGTCTAAGATTTGATACTCTCAACAGGTATTTTTTACTATTTTGCTTTTTTCAAATTTCTCAAGTTTACCCTGTGGCCAAGTGAATTGATTTCAGTTAAGTAGAACTTATGGTAAAGTTAATTTATATAGTTCTAAAATTATTTTATTCATATTGTTTAACATTCATTTTTTTCAATGTAAAACAGGAAACAGGGAATTATATAGATAATTATAGATAGATGAAATGATTGATTGACTTATCTTTTTAAATGCTTGAACTTTCCTTGTAAAAATAATTCTGATATTGTTTTCTGAGCCAGAGAATTTATTGGCAAAAAATGGGTTTTTATCTTACTTTAAATATCTTGCCCTTCAGAACGGTTTTGAAAATAAAGTAAGTGTTTAGGCAAAATTAATTACTATTATTTATTCCCTGTAATTTCTACAGAATCAGCTTTTTAGCTTCAGAGTATGTGTAATTAATTTTGCATGACTACTTAGAGCAAGCTAAAAAAAAGATGTTGCTTGGATATTTAGCCACAAAATGCCTCAAAATAATGATATATCTGACTTTTGAGCTAATTTACAATTTGATATATATAGCAATCCTAAATGATTTGTGAAAATTTTTAGAATAGTTAATATTAACGAAAAACCTTGAAAATTATGACTCAGTCCTCCTGAATCCTGACTCCTAATACCAATTCACTTTAAAGATGTCACAAATTTTTTCGCCTATCCAATCTAACTTCAGAATTCAGAATTCTGTGAAATGGTATAACTACCACCAAAATATTACAACTGAAATAGAATTGCTATAACATACAAAATTTACCATGCCCTACTTAAATGCCAAAATAACCATAAATATTATTTGTTTAGTTTTAAATTTTATTTCCTCCAATTCTTGATTCTGTATGCAATTGATATAAACACAATGAACACTAATAAAAATAGCAATAATAAACTTTTTAACTTACTCCTCAATGAGCTACCAAATCAATTTACAGGGAAGTTAGAAATAAAAAGTAATCGCCACAGTTGGACAGTATTTTTCTGTATAAGTCGTCTAGTTTGGGCTATAGGCGGTGCACATTATAATCGGCGATTTCACAAAATATGGCATCAATTTTGTTCTAATATTTCTCTAGACAAAATTAAGTTCCGAGAAGGAGATTATGCTATTTGTTATTACTATCATATTATGTCTGTTTTATCGAGACGAAAATCATTAACTCCCCCTCAAACAAAAGCAGTAGTATTGGCAAATTTAAAAGAAGTTTTATTTGATATTCTACAGGAACAATTGCAACAAGAATTAACCTATAATTTATCTGATGCAGGATTAGACAAATCTTTAATCCTCATGTCTACAGTGATTCCAGCAGAAACTATTTTTCCCTCTATTCATAAGTTATGGCTGGAGTGGGAAAAATCTAATTTAGCTCCATATTCTCCTAACCTAGTTCCTGTAATCACAAATGCTAAACAGTTACAAAAAGTAGCAAAAAATAACTCTTATAATACAATTACGAAGTTAGTTGATGGCAAACACTCACTTCGAGAAACTGCTGCTTTAGTGAACAAAGATTTGCGCCAGTTAACTTTATTTTTAATCCCTTATATTAGGAATAAATTAATTGAGTTACAGGAAGTTCCAGATAAAAAACGTTTAGAAGGAAGTCCTGGATTAGAGCCAGATGTTGATACAGTACCATCTCCTACTAAATCTCAACCATTGATTGCTTGTGTAGATGATAGTAAAGAGATGTGTTATCTATTAGAGAAAATTATGAATAAGGGGGGTTATAGATTTCTTGGAATTCAAGATTCTATTAAAGCATTAGTCATGATTATTGAAGCTAAACCAGATCTAATTTTCTTAGATTTAATGATGCCAATTGCTAATGGTTATGAAATTTGTACTCAACTCCGACGAGTGCCTATGTTTGAGAATACACCAATAGTTATATTAACTGGAAATGATGGAGTTGTAGATAGAGTTCGAGCAAAAATGGTGGGAGCTACAGGGTATTTGACTAAACCTATTGAACCGAAAAAAGTTCTAGCTTTAGTCAAGCGATATTTACAAAATCCTCCATCTCCTGATGCTGAAATTAAATCTGATTCATCAGATTTATAATTGAGTTAGAGAATAGAGGAAGATGGGGAGATGGGGAGATGGGGAAATGGGGAGATGGGGAGATGGGGAGATGGGGAAATGGGGAAATGGGGGGATTGGGAGTAAAATTACGGAAAATCCTAATTTTTCAATACATTTACTTTTCCGAAATATTGATTCAATGACAATTATATAACTTATCTCTTTTGTCAAGAAAGATGTTTATAAAGCATAGCTTTTAAAAATGAGGTTTAAATGAATATAGACTTTAACGACTTTTATCGTAATATTATGTGCGGTTGAATACTTACATACACTTTGGAGGAAGGAAGGCAGAAGGGAAAGAAATCTTCAAAGGGAGAAGGTTTTTTTATCACTGATTATTCGGATAAATTAAAGCTAGAATAAATGCTCAAATCTATGAACAAATAATTTGATGCTGAGAGAATTTATTGTATACGCTTGTCCAGTCGGTCAACTTAACAATCAACTAGAGAAATATTTCACTACCACTTGTGCAGAATGTGGTGAAAATGCTGCTCATAAATATATGCCTCACTGTACCTTGACAGGTTTTTTTCAGGATGAATTAACTGCCATTCCAATTTATCTTCAAGCTTTAGACAATGCCTTGAAAAATTCTTTAACAACGCGCCCAAGTCAACCCATTATTGTTGTAGATATGGAGTTAAAAGCAGATTTTCATTATCTCAGAATAGAATCAATTTGGATAGAAAAACTTATTGCTAACTTTGCCAATACTGCTAGCTCACCAACTCGTACTAATCAGTTACGCCTCAAAAATAACTTACATCTCAGTTTAGCCTACAAATTTCCATTAGAACAACAACAAATTCTCGCCAAAATAGCAAAAAAAATTATCAATCCTCAAGCAGAAGTATCATGGGAATTACGATTTTATGAACGTCATCCCAATAACTCTTGGACTTGTCATCAATCTTGGCAACTTTGAGTAGGAAGTGAACAGAGATGACACAAATATTATTGCTTAAATAAATAGTATTAAACGATTTTTATACCAGTTGAAAAAATAATGCTATATTAAATTTTTTTATTTTTATTAGGTAGGGGAGTTGTCTGATTAGCAACCTACTTGTATTTCAATTTTGAAATTATATAGGAATGAGGATTTATTAACTTCTAGATTTCCTGCACAGAAGTATTTCAGTGCAATACTCTTAGATAAAAACTTTGGATATTATTTAATTCTCATTCCATATCGGTTGAGACGCTTACTTGGAAGACAAGAGGGAAAGTAGATAAGCAAGAAAATTAGGTAATTAATTTTGCCTAGGCGCTTATAGCGGTTTTCACTCATATTGACTACAAAACTTTTGTTTATGAATGTAGAATCAATGAATGTAGAATTCAGAATTATTAAATTAAGGAATTATAGCAGTTTTCCAAAATGTTGACGCCAAAACTTCTCCCCTCTCTGTGGCTTCAGCATAAGTACCTTCAAGCCAAAATCTCTGTACTCTATATTAATGAAAACTGCTATCATAGTTTTCTAGATAATTTTACTGTAACTATATTTTTTTAATTTGTAATAATCTGATTTTTATATATAACAATTCCCATACTAATAAGGTAAAAAATTATAGGTTTTAGGGAACACTTAACTGGGAATAGGGAAAAGCAAATAGAATATAAATAAAGATAAAAGATAGGTTACCTCATTAGCCTGGGAAACGCTATAAATCCCTACTAATTGTAGAATTTAGTAATTAGTCTTAAGATAGTAATTAACAAATACTAACAACAAATTTTTTCTTAATCATCTTCCTTACTTCTTCCTTCTAATGAACCAAATAATCACAAATATTTCTCACCTTTCACAAAAAATTCCCGGACAAATTTACCTATTATTAGCAATCATTATATTCGGCGCGTCCAACTCTATTACAAAACAATTAACCGAAATTGGTGCAGCAAAATTTCCTGGGGAAAATCCCATTTCTTTTTGTAATGTATTATTTGTCGGAAATATCTGCGCATTATTAATTTTAATTATTATCTACAGAAAACAGTTAAACCTCCATCAACTCAAACAATTTTCTAACCAAGATTGGGCGACTATGTTAACAGTTGCATTTCTCTCTGGAGCTTTCTCTCCTGCAGCTTCATTTGAAGCACTTTCCCGCACAATGGTTAACAATGTTATCTTAATCGGACGTATTGAACCTCCCTTAACTTTAGCATTAGCTATTTGGTTATTAGGAGAAAAAGTTAATAAATGGAAAATTACAGGAGCAATTATTTCCTTTGCCGGAGTTATTTTGATTATAGTTTTACAAAATTTTGGAGATAATTCAGCTACAGCTTCTTCTACTAAAATGATAGCTATCAATTCCGGAGAAATTTTAGCAGCAATAGCAGCGATCGCTACGGCAATTTCTAATACTATTAGCAAAGCACGTCTGCACCGAATTCCAGTAGGATTTTTTAATATTGTGCGTAATGGGTTTGGAGGATTTATCTTCTTTTTTGCAGCAATATATTTTTATGGTAGTAGTCATTTTATGGAGCTATTATCCCCTTTTTTATGGCAATGGATGTTAGTTTATAGTGCAGTTATTGTAGTAGTTGGTCAAATTCTTTGGCTAAAAGGATTAAGTAAAACCAGCAGTTCCGATGCTTCTATTGCTAGTGCATTTAATCCTGTTGCTGGAGTTATAGCAGCTTATTTAATTTTAGGAGAAATACCTACTATTGCTCACTATATTGGGGGAGGTATTATTTTAGTTGGAATTATATTAAGTCAAGTAGGAAATAACCAGAAAATTTCTAGTAATCAAATTCCCGAAAAAATTCATCCTCAACAAAGAGAAACAGGTTTAGGATTCAAAGGTTTTTAACTGCTTGTATTTGGCAAATCCAGTAATTAAGCATAGGGAAAATTCTAGATTTTCCACCCCATTCTTAAGGGCGACTTCTTAATTAAGAATTTCTATTATCAATGTACTTCCTTTACCTATCTCAGAATTACAGAGTAATTTTTTATGCTCTGTATCTTCGATAATTTGCCGAAAAATATATCGACCATTACCGAAAAAGTAAGGTTTAAAGCCTCTGCTTTCAAGGAGAAAAAAATTTCCTTTGAACTAATCCTATTCTTTTTAAGAATAGGTAATGATTAATTATTAATTGTTCTATCATTTTCATAAAATATTGCTACAGTAACAGAACAGGTAAAAGGAAATACGGATCGCCGGAACCAGGAAAGATAAATAGACAAAAAATGGAGGAAAAAACTTTAATTTTGACAATGAATGCAAGCCATCAAGTATTAAACTGTAGGAATAAATTACAGATTAGAATGTAACAGCCTTTTTTGAATTTGGTATTAATTATTGAACCGTACCTTTTCCAACTAAAGAAGTTGTGAATAAGTAATCAAATGCTCGTTATAAATTTTATGGCAACATTCCAATTCCATCGCTTCAGTCGTAATTTTAATTAATTTTTTTTTTGATAAATATCCTGAAAAAAAAGTCCTTGATTACTTTTTTCCAAAGCATCAATTGCGTTAGCAAGTAGATTCATAAATACTTGATTAAGTTTACCGGGATAGCATTCTATAGTAGGGATTTTAGGCTCTTATTTAATGATTTTTATTTCAGGTCTATCTCAATTTTCTTTCAGTCGATCCTTGAGAAATAAACTTAAGATATTTAGATGAAAGTGGATTTTCGCCATCAGCCAGAGATTCCTTAAGGATGGCCATAAAAATCAGAAAGGATAACTCTGAATAGTTGTCAAAGTCAAAGAATTAATGTTCTGGGATTAATGGGATGTAAAAACGAATTAAATTACGCAATACATCAGGGAATAATAAATAGTGAAATTGTGATTAATTTTTTAGATAAAGAAGAGTGAACGTTTAACTAAACGTACTGTAGTAGTGATGAACCAAGCACCAATCCATACAAGGGATAAAATGATCGAAAAATTAGAAGAGTGAAAAGGGAAAAACTTCGAGATTAATCTGGGATACCCTGTATCTATCTAATTATTATTGACAATACTTTTAAGCATTACTTTGGGTGGAAAAATTACCAATCAAATCGAATTTTCCCTATTGCCTAACTTGCCTTTCTTTTAATATCCTGACTCCCTATTGCCTACTTCTTTCGAGCTTCCGCCAAAATAAATTCTGCTACTCTTAAATCCACAGGAGTTGTCACCTTTAAATTAGTCTCCTCTCCCTCAACAATTTTCACAGGTAAACCACATTTTTCAAATAGAGCAGCATCATCAGTAACTTCCCAACCTAACTGACGCCCCTTCTCATGGCACTCCTTCAACAATTTAACATCAAAACCTTGGGGTGTTTGAGCAGCCCACAAATTGCGACGATCTGGTGTATCCTCAATTAGACCAGATGGATCGACAACCTTAATAGTATCCTTAACTGGCACAGCAGCAATTAAACCAGAACACTTAAGAATCTCTTCCGCACATCTGTCCAATAATTCAGAAGTAGCCAAACACCTCGCCCCATCGTGAATTAATACCCGTTCCGCTGCCAATGGTAAAGCCTGTAAACCATTATAAACCGACTCCTGACGAGTTTCCCCTCCCTCAATTAACTCTATATGCTTATCAGTAGACAAATCCAAAATCTTTTTTTGAAAATCTGGAAAATCAACAGATTGTCCAATAATACCAATCCAAATAATATATTTAGAATTTACAGCAGCCTCAAGAGTCCAACTCAATAAAGACTTACCCAACAGACTCAACAAAAGCTTATTTCGGGAACTTCCCATGCGTCGCCCCATACCAGCAGCAGGAATCAATAAATACATTTTGTGTTAAAGCTTTCCTATAAATAATGAAATCTAGCTATATACTCTACTTAAAATTGAACTGATAATTAACTTTAATCCCTTAAACATGAGAATACTAGCCCTTGTCCCTGGCGGAATAGGCGACCAAATTTTATTCTTTCCTACTCTGGATGACCTTAAACAATCCTATCCAGAATCTCAAATTGACGTAATTGTAGAACCTCGCTCCAAAGGTGCATACCGAGTTTGCAAGTCCGTTCGAGATGTTCTAACCTACGACTTTAAAGATGCCAATAGTCTCGCCGACTGGGGCAACCTGCTAGGTATTATGCGCGATCGCGAATACGAAGCCGTAATTTCCCTGGGACAACGTTGGACAGTTGGTCTGTTGTTATGGTTAACAGGAATTCCTAAACGGGTAGGTTATGCAGGTAATGGAGCAATATTCCTATCCGATCCTATACCCCTGAAAACTGAACAATATGCGGCCCAGATGTACCATGACTTGTTGCAGGGGATGAACATTAGCACCCCTTTCAAAGGAATATCAATTAATGTCCTCAAAGCAGATATTGATGAGGCCGAAGCTGAACAGCAAAGATTAGGAGTCTCTGAGAGTGGCTATATTCTGATTCATGGTGGTTCTAGTCAAATAGCTCAGATTAAAGGTATCGATAAAATTTATCCTACCAATTACTGGCAGGAAATTATTTCAGAACTGCAACAGAAACAACCTAACTTGCCAGTAGTAATAGTCAAAGGTCCAGAAGATGCACCATGGGTCAATGAAATTAGAGAATCTTCTCCAGATGTAAAAGTAGTTACTCCTAGGGATATAGGTAAACTAGCTGCTATGATTGCTGGTGCTAATTTAATGTTATGCACTGATAGTGCGCCAATGCACTTAGCAGTTGCAGTTGGGACATATACCATTGCTCTATTTGGTCCAACGGAACCAGAAAAATTATTACCCAAGAGCGATCGGGTAATTGCAGTTAAATCTCCTACAGGGAAAATGGCGGATATTTCACCCCAGGAAGTCCTACAGAAAATTTGGGGCGGAGAGGGTTGAACAATCGAATAGGTAGGGTTTGCTGAAAAAATCAGAGTGTGGGGAGTGTAGGGAGGGGCAGCGATCAAGAAACTCCCAAAAAGATTTTTCTGCTTTTGTCTGCCCAAAATGCTAAGGTGGGCGAGCTTTTTGGAAGGAAAAGCGGGCACTTTTTTCAACCTAAAGAGGCACTGGCCTTTATTTAGCAATGTTTTAAGAGTGAATTAGCAAGCCCTAGATATAGCACTATGTCCAAATCAGAAGTCAGAGGTTATCTCTAAGTTAGTTTGAGCACTTATAAATGTCCTAAACTCTTCTTCGAGTACTATTAATAGGGAGAAATATTCTCGACTCCCTATTCTCTCTTACTAAAAAATTAGGTTAATAGCCTGCCTTTGGATAGAGGATGAAAAAAATCAAAATCTGTATTTTCTTACCTCTAGCTTCAACAGAAATAATTAATTATTTCCCCTACTCCCTAATCCCTGCTCCCTGCTCCCTGCTCCCTGCTTCCTACTCCCTACTCCCTTTAGTCTGGGATTGATACAAAAAATTCCTCTGTCAAATCATACCCCAACATTTGAGACATGGACATTAATCTAGATTGACTAGAAATATCCTGTTGATGTAACCACCGTCTCAAAACAAAAATTTTGTGCATCAGAAATATTTCTAATGCTTCTGGATTATATTGGATACCTTCAGTCCGATGAAATTGGTGGGGTACAAGCATTGCAGTATAACGAGCCAACTCCCCTTCCTTCCAGTTGAGCAAAAATGGCAGCCAAGGATAACGACTGTCCAAACGGATAAACCATAAACGCACTTCTGGAATTTCTGAAAGTTCCCTTGGATCTTGGGGGTCTTGCTGATAGTTAATGACAAAATTGAGCTGCTGTTCAGAAGAGGCGATCGCTCCTTCTTGCAGCAGTTGAGAGATTGTATTTTCAACTGGAGATAAATCCAAGTTATGGATGTGTTCAGTATTCAGGGCGATCGTAATTGTCATCCTAGCTGTAGATAATTTTGACATCCTCCCGACGGTCTGCTTGGGCGAAACCGCGGGGTTCCTAAATATCATTATTTAGTTTTCTGCTGCCTCTTGCAGAGGAGCTGGGAAAATATCTGTCAATTTTGATTAATTTACGACCATAGCATATCTGGAAGCTCTTTCAAAAGAGAGAATCATTGAATGTATTGAACCTGCTGATGGTAACTTATACAGAAATATAACTGAACCCCACTCTCATATAAACTGCTTAGATACAAGACAAATTATGGATGTTTATGTACAATTACCCTCAGATTTGCTGGAGAAAATTGAAACACAAACACCTAATTAAAATTACTGATCTGTCAATATTAGCCAGAAGAACGGTAAAAAATTAGAGATAAATAGTTTTTTTACCGAGCAGTATAACAGAATTATCTATTAAATCTAATCAGTGATACAATTAAGCATAATTTATAATAAACATCTACTATAAGTAGAGCCAAAAAAATCCCAATAGTTTTGGCTGAAAAAAATTTAACTGAATTATTTGAAAATTATCCAATAGTCAAAAAAATGACTTTCTAAAATATAGGTTAATTTGCTAGACTAAATAGTTTTGACTTGAACTAGCAAACCCTTAACCTGTAAACCTCCCTGGTCATGCTTGAGCAAAAACCCAAGTTGAAATTTTCCTTCAGAGGTATTAAAAGCATTCTAGGTGATGGAAAAGGAAAAAAAAATTAGTTCAGCAAATTATTCTCACCTGCTGAAAAATTATTACCATTAGCGGAGTAAATTTCGTTATGTCATTAGAAAATTCACAATCAAAAAACTTGGAGGCAAGTTCCCATACAACCTCTAGAAATGGAGCGAACGGCTACAGTAGTAGTTCCCTAGTACAAATAGAAGCAGTAAATACTACCCTACAAGCTTTAGAGCAAGAGGAAAAAAATAGCTCAGAAGTTGAACCAGAAGAAAATTCCCAAAAATCAATAGAAACTCAACCAAAAAAAGGCAAAAAAAATTATTGGGGATGGCAACTAATTTGGTGGAGTATTGCAGCTAGTTTTGGAATTACAGGTGGTGCAGCACTGATGTGGTTATTGGTTAACCCACCACAACCCAACTGTGAACAAATTTCTCCATTATCAGCAGATGGAAAACGACTTTATTGTGCCCACCAAGCTGCTGAGTCACGAGACCTAGAACAGTTGGAAAAAGCCTTAGCTTTAGTACAAAGTTGGCCAGAAGAACATCCCCTCTATCAACTAGGTCAACAAATGACAGGAGAATGGACTAAGTTAATTATCTCCGTTGCTTATCAAAAGATTAGAGAGGGTAATTTACAAGTAGCTCTAGAGACAGTAGCAAAAATTCCTAAAAACAGTCCAGCTTACCCCAGAGTAGAAGAGGCAGTAGCAGGTTGGAAAAAACAATGGGCAGAAGGTCAATCTCTTTACGACAAGGCTCAAGCAGCTCTCAAAGCTATGGATTGGAATAAAACCTCTGCTTACTCCATGGCTATGTCAAAATTAGATAATGTTCATTGGCACACTACTAAATATAGAGAACTATTAGAGCGCATCATCTTGGAAAAAAAGGGTTGGCAAATCTTGAAAGATGCTCGTTATTTGATATATAGAAAAACAGTAGACGAATATGGAGAAGCGATCGCTTTAGCCAAAAAAATAGACCCTAGTCTCTACATTCGAGAAAAAGCCGAACAAGATATTCAAAAGTGGGGTCGTACCTTAATTGAAATTGCTACCAAACGTATAGAAGCAAAAGACCTCAAAGGAGCAATAGCAGCTATTGAATATATTCCTTCAGAGCATAAACTGAAAAAAGAAGCTGAAGACTTAATATTACTAGGCCATTCTCAAGCAGCAACTTGGAACAAATCTGTGGGAGGGTCTCAAATTACCAATATGGTAGCTTTGATAGAAGGAAAAGCTGCAGCAGCTCAGATTACTTCAAATAGCCCATACTATCAACAAGCTCAAACTCAAATTAAGCAGCTCCAACAGCAGTTAGACAACTTAACTCATATTCAGCTAGCCAACGCGATAGCTGGTTTGGGTCAACCAGCAGCATTACAATTGGCTATTGACCAAGCTCAAATGGTTGGCCTTAAACAACCAAGGCGAATCCAAGCTCAAACCTTGATTGCTAAGTGGCGCAAAGATATTCTCAAGATACAAGACCGACCTTATGTGGCTTTAGCTAAACAATTAGCAAAGCAAGAGACTGTTGATAGTTATAATTTAGCGATTAAACAAGCTAGTTATGTTGCCTTGGAGCGTCCACTGAGAATAGAAGCTCAAACACTAATAGCTGAGTGGAATAAACGAGTACAAATTATTGAAGATTCACCATTCTTAGCAGAAGCGAGAGCTTTAGCAAAAGAAGGAAAACTTGGCAAAGCTATTGATGTTGCATATGAGATAGAAAAGGGTCGTGCTTTGTATGAGGAAGCTCAGGATGAAATTTATAAATGGAATACAGAGTTACAAATTGCCCAAGATCGGCCAATTCTTAATCAAGCTTATGGCCTAGCCAAGCAAGGTAGTCTTACTGCTGCTATTAACACAGCTTCTCAAATTGGTTATGGACGTGCTTTGTATTATGAAGCTCAAAATTCTATATCTCGTTGGGTATCTGAACGAGATGCGATATGGGCAGCACAACGAGCTGAGGAAGCTCGGAGACAACGAGAATACCAACGAGCACGAGAGCGACAATATTCGCCAGCTCCACGGAGGTCTTATTCTCCAGCTCCTAGTCGTCAATATTATTCGCCAGCTCCACGGAGCTCTTATTCTCCTGCCCCCAGTCCCCAATATTATTCACCAGCTCCACGGAGGTCTTATTCTCCTGCTCCTAGTCGCCAATATTATTCGCCAGCTCCACAGAGGTCTTATTCTCCTGCCCCAGCTCCAGCTCCAGCTCCTAGTTCAGATGCCTATCTACTTCAAGAATGATGAATCAGTTAATATTGAAGATTTAATTGAGAAATTGAGGAAATTTTGAATTTAACTTTCATTAGTTATTATATTCTTAAAATATCTCAACCAAAAACCAATTTATGAATAGTGAATCAGCATTAAAATTGGTGCTCATTGATAATGACCCTATCTTTCGGATGGGGTTAAAATTTTCCTGTGAGCAGTTTCCTGACTTAGAAATAGTATTTGAGACAGAAGTAGGGGCAGAAGCCTTAAAAAATATTCAAAATTTTATCGCAGAAGATAATAATTTTTTGGTGATTTTAGACATAGAAACTAATAATTTGCTTCCTGAAACTACAGAGGAAATTACAGTCTCTGGAATTGACTTTTGTCAACAGCTTAAAACCTCTTACCCTCAGTTACCAATATTATTATTGACATCCTTACAAGATACCTTATTATTGACATTATTACGAGACTTAGGTGTCAATGGTTATTGCGCAAAAGGAATTAGTATTTCTGAGTTAGTAATTATTATTAGACGAATAGCAAATGGTCAGTCTTATTGGGTAAATATTCCTGGGGTGGAAACTATACAAGAAAATACTGAAAAATCAGCAAATTTAGGTTTAAGAATTCAAACAAAAAATTTTTTTAATACTTTTCTTGATAACGTCTGTAAATCTGGAATAAAACAAATAGATTCTTCTCTCTCGGAAGTAACATCTCAACTCAATGAAAGAGTAAAAAATTTAGATAGAAATAATTTAAATTCTCTACTCAATGTGGCAATAACTTCTGGACAACGCCGAGAATTATTAACAGCTAGATGGATACTTAGTCACTTGTCACCTCAGTCTTTTAATGCCCAGAAGCAGCAGCAAGCAATAGATGTGAATAGAGATAATTTTGTCGATCCAAACTTGAAAAATCTGACAGAATTACAAACAAAAAAAAATATTAATTCCGTCAACAATAATGAGCAATTTGTACTGAGGATAAATTCAGAATTTGTTTCTCCGACTACCACTGAAACAATGAATTTACAAACAGCTTTATTTGAGTCAACAATAGCAAAATTAAATTCTAATTTAATTAACCTCAGTGGATTACCAATGGAAATTGATATATTGCGAGGTTCTAAGAAGCAAGAACTAATTTATATAGCTTTATGTAAATTTGAAGATATTCTCGATGAACTGCGTACTGCTTCTATTATGATGGAAGAAATTCCCAAACAAAGATATGAGATTGTGCATAATTTGTGGGAATTTACGAGCAAATTTTTTGTTGGTGAATACTATCAACTAGAAATTAGTAATGGTATAGGAATTGTCAATGCTTTTGCGGAACAAATTAAAGTAGAAGTAATGCCAGTTTTATTAAATGATGCTGATAATGTGCATAAGTTTATTCTTGATAAAATTCCTTTAGTTGAAGAGTTAATATCCTACTTATTATTTCAAGTTCCTTTGGTAGTTGATAATGTATCTTTTGCGGTAGGTACTCCTCAAGCCATGGAACGCTCTGAAGCGTTACTCCAAAATTTATTAATTTCAATTGCTAATGCTGTGATTCAGCCTTTATTAAATAATTTTGCAGATGTAGAAGAAATTAAAGAAGATTTTTATAGTCGGCAGTTATTATCAACACGAGATATTGAAAAGTTCCGTAATCGCTTATCCTGGAAATATCGCATAGAAGAATATATTGAAGAACCAAAAGAAATTTTTGAGAGTAACTTTTCCTTATTTGTATTGAATGAACGTGGCATCAAAAAAATATCTATTTATTCACCTCGTAGACATGAATTAGGAAAACTTTCAGGAATTCCATTGACAGTAACATTACTTTTAGAAACTCGTGATGCAATAGCTCCTGGTATTCGGGCAACTGTTTCTTTTATTGGCAGTGGAGTTGTGTATTTACTAACTCAAGTAATTGGGCGTGGTATAGGTTTAATTGGAAGAGGTATTATTCAGGGTGTGGGTAGTTCTTTTCAAGATGCTAAATTTGGTAGAAATAATAATATGGGAGAAGCAAAAAAAAGTCAGCAAGAAAGTAGAAGGCAGAAAGGCAGTATTTAGGATTATAAGGTAAAAAGTTAAAAGTTAAAAGTAATCTCTTACTAAGTTTCAGCTTTAAAAGGGGAAATACAACATATTCCAGATTCTTATTTATGGTACAACTGACGAGATAAATATTTTTTGCTTTGGTTCCCTATTCCTTATTCCCTACTCCCTATTCCCTATTCCCTACTCCCTATTCCCTACTCCCTATTCCCTATTCCCTATTCCCTACTCCCTATTCCCTATTCCCTATTCCCTACTCCCTACTCCCTATTCCCTATTCCCTATTCCCTATTCCCTATTCCCTATTCCCTATTCCC
>NZ_JBNHEP010000317.1:0-35269 GCF_050015995.1 Dapis brunnea BLCC-M229
TAATAAAAATTAAAGGTTTTCCAAAAAATAAAAAAGCGAGTGCGTAATTCTGAGGAAACCTCAGAATGTAAGACGCACTCAAGACAGTCAAGCTATTCTGGGCAACTATTTCTACCAATAGGACAGAATATATTGCAACTAATGATTTATTTCAAGCTTCAGTAGATGCAGTAGAGTTTGAATCTCAAACCAGATGGAAAATTGAAGAATTTCACAGAGAAATTCAACAATTAACAGGTATAGAATTCTGTCAATGTCGTATGAGACAAATTCAGAAGAATCATATATCCTGTGCAATGTTAGTCTGGAATTTTTTAAAAAGATTAGCAGTGAAAATAGGAAAAACTATTTATCAAGTTAAACGTGAATTACTCTCAGATTATCTGATACAAGAGTTGCAAAAGCCCACAATAAAATTCAGGGCTATTTTTATTTTATAGGTGTTTTTGTTACTTTTGAATGAATGGCAAAAATCTGGAGGCGATCGCTTAAAAAATTGTAGCGATCGCCTAAATTAGTAGACGCTATATATAGTGTCTTTGCGTAAGTCCTGTAGAATATTGTTCTCCAACCAATCTGATCTGTCTCAAGCTTGAAGGTTGCTCTAATTCCCGTGAACAAAACAAGTTCTGACTTCTGACTTCATTATTCCTGCCAATATTGCGGATCGTCTAAACTATCTGCACAGATAACTTTTCCTCTAAAATTTCCAATTATTCCTGGACGCAATTCTTGAACCATCCAAGCATCCGCGTTTTTTTCGAGTATTGGATAGGAAGACTCAAACCCAAGATTACCTGCTGGTATAAATCCGTGTCTTGGATAGTATGTGGGATGACCAAGGACAAAAACGAGGTCTACTCCAGATTTGGATAAAATATCTAATCCGTTTTCAATGAGTTTACCCCCAATACCTTGTCTTTGAGCATCAGGAACAACAGCAAGGGGACCTAGAATTGAAAGTGATAAGGGAACATTTGGTTCCAGAGTAGCTCTACTGAAAAAAATATGTCCTACTGCTCTATCTTCTTGGAAAGCAACTAGAGAAACAATTGGTTTTGCGCTATCGTCCCCAAGAAGCTTTTGCACAATTTCAGCCCCGTCCTCTGAACCAAATGCAGCACGTTCGACAGACAGTATATTATCTAAATCTGAATCTAAAGCTTTTCTTATAATCATTATTTTTTTAATAATTCAATGGTACTGTTTATTTCCAAAATAGCAGTAAGTAGGGCGATCGCTGAGAATCTAAATATTTTCTTATATTATCTTCGATAAAACACTGATAATAGTAGCTAGCAGCTCTCGTAACTAAAATGATGCGTTACTACGGATTGCTAAATTCCTTTCATAGTCTGAACTTAAGCCGTCTAACGCACCCTACAATTTGGCACTTATTCACTTTTGACTTCTGACTTCTGACTTCTGACTTAAATTATATGTTACCACGTTACAAAAATGGTTGAAAAAATGGGTTATTGTTGAGGACATGAAGTTAATAAACTAGATAAAATCTACTTTTCAGCAAATCTAAACCCCATTTAACAAATACATAATGTTGACAATTATCGGTTGCGGTAATCTTAACCGTAGTGATGATGGTGTGGGAGTAATTATTGCTCAACACCTGCAACAATATTTGGCTGCACATCCTGTTCCTCATGTCCGGGTTTATGACTGCGGTACTGCGGGAATGGAAGTAATGTTTCAAGCGCGGGGTACTCACCAACTAATTATTGTAGATGCTAGTGCGACAGGTTCGGAACCAGGTGCAATATTTAAGGTTCCTAGTTCGGAGTTGGAAGCATTGCCAGAACCTAGTTATAGTTTGCATGATTTTCGTTGGGATAATGCTCTGGCAGTAGGTAGAAAAATCTTTCAGGAGGATTTTCCTAAAGATATAATTGTCTATTTAATAGAAGCTGAAAATTTAGATTTTGGTTTAGAACTTTCACCTGTAGTTCAGCATTCTGCTGAAAAGGTTTTGCAAGAAATTATATCAAGGCTAATTGATTAGTTATCAATAGTTAGTTGAAAGTTGAAAATTATAAGCTAGGAGTTTATATTTTTTCTTCTTTACTTCTGCCTTTTTTTCTTTCTTAAACTTAACACAAGGAAATTATTATGGACGAACAAAAACAAGAACAATATTTTGAATTAATTGATAAATTAGTTCAATGCCCAAATGGGAAAGAGCCTGATGTTTTAGATGAAAATATTGAACTGGTTGATGCGGGTTTTGTTTCAGTTTTAATGCAAGTAGGTCAAGCACAAATTCATCATGGAAATCAAGATGGAGCTAAATTTTTATTCCATCTTGCTCGTGAATTAGCGAAACAATTAGGATTATATCCTGACCCAAATGCTTCGGAAGTTCCTGCCCAGTAACACTATTTATCAAAAACTTTTCAACCCGTATCTTGAGCAAGGGAGTAGGTAAGGAGGTTGCATGCAACCTCCTTACAGAGAAGTAAACATAAGAATAATTAACATACTACTGGTTAATAATTAGCAAAAATGTTCCATGCGCCTGTGTTAATTATTTAATAATTGAAGTATCACCCAAGTATAGCGTTAATGGATGATAATTTGCTTAATATATTTAAGTATTTCTATCAGTGGCAAATCTCCCTATTTTCCCTGCTGCCTACTCCCCCTTAACTTAACATGATTGAATTTAAACTAAAACATAGCACCTAATTATAAATAGTTAATATTATGTTTTCTCAAAAAGAAGCAGAAAAATTAGCAATTGATTTTTTGAGTAATGATTGGGAAGTTCCCGATACAGAAAAAGATTGGTTTTCTATTAAATATGCTCGACAAGAACCTAGTTGGTATATTGTTGAAGTAGGGATACAAGGATTTCCTGACTATTGGATTCTTCAGGTTTATGATACTGGTGAATGTGACCCTTGTTATACTTTTGTATCTCCTTTAAGTGGTTCTCAAGATACAGATGATTTGCAGGAATTACCAGAATCTATTGCTAAAGCGATCGCCTTTGAACGTGGTTCTCAAGAAATGGCTCCGCCAGCCAAAGTTTGATCGAGATTGAAGCAGGAAGCATTTGAAATAATAATCGTAGAGTGGGCAAATTAAGATTTTTAACCGTTTCACGAAAGTCAAAAGTCAAAAGTAATATTTTATAGGCTCTAAACTTTTACACTATAGTAATTTCAGGAAATTATTTCATATCTAAAGTTTGAAACTATTTGTGACATCTTTAAAGTGAATTGGTATTATTTACTCCTGCTAAACCTTTAAGTCTTTGCCCACCTTATCTTTATGTCTGCGAGTCATTTCAGTTAGCCTCCTCCGGAGGAACTGCATTAACAGTTAACAGTAGCTCGTACCTCAGTAGGAGTCTTGAAATACTGAATTTTCTTTTCTCTTGGTCGATTGGATCTGGCGTTTCGATGAGCGAAACGACCGCTTTTTATCCCTTTAAAGGGGAGGCTTGAGACCTAGTTTTATGGTCAAAAAAAATCTTAAAATAATATAAATAATTAAGATAGTTATTAATGTAGATTGATAACATAATAAATAAATTAAATAGTAGGGATAGAAAAAACCGAAATATTTTTGTTAAAAATACTAACTATTAAAAACTGTGCTTCAAACTATTAGTGATACGACAGTAAAAGCAGCCCTGAATGCTATAGAATCTGAGTCCGCAACTGTTCGCGAAAAAATTCAGATGCTAATAGAAATGGCAAATGGGTTGCAACAAAAACCAAAAGATATTAAACAGCTACATGATGCTATTTCCTTATATCAACAAGCTATAGAATTATCTACTCAAGATTATCCCCTACTGCAAGCAAGAGCATTAGCAGGAATGGGAACAGCTTTGAGAACAATACCGGGAGAAGGGCCAGATTTATTATTAGAGGCAAAAGAAGTTTATGAAACTGCCCTAGAAATATTAAGGGAACAAGCAGCACCCGAAGAAGTTGCAGAAGCAGAAATGAACTTGGGAATGGTATTACAAGCATTAGTTCCCTATAATTTTGCAACAATGCAACAGGCAATACAGGTATCTCAACGGGCGTTGTCAACATTTACAGCAGATAAATATCCCCAAGAATATGCAATATTGCAGAATAATATAGCGATCGCCTATTTGTCAATGACTCTTGCTCCAGAAAGGGAAGGTATGCGACAAGCAATGGCAGTACAATCATTTGAGTCAGCATTAAAAGCAGTTAATCTCATCGAACATCCCAAGGAATACGCGATGTTGCAAAATAACCTCGCTAATGCTTTGCAATATCTCCCCAGTCTCCATCGGATAGAAAATAATTTGCGGGCGTTGAATGCATACAATGAAGCGTTGAAAGTTCGTAATGCTAAAGATACACCATTAGAGTATGCGACAACTATCTCTAATAAAGCCAACCTGCTATATAATTTACCCGATAACCCAAAACATCCAGAAGCAGGAAATTACGAAAATTTGCTCCAGGCAAAAACTCTTTATGCAGAAGCACAAGAAATTTTTTGTCAGTATAGCGAAGTAGAAAAAGCGAATGTAGTTTCGGAAGCATTGTCAGCAGTAGAAGCTGAATTATTGTTGTCTGAAACTTAACTCACCAACTCCTAGAAAATAGGAGATTGCAATATAATTAGGAGGATAAAAATGAGTGATTTAGCTACCACTATCAATACTCTAATTACAGACTTGAATGCAATACCAAGCATTCACATTTTTATCAGTAATTTAGGTGCAGGAGAAATTACAATACTAACTGCCATATTTTGGCTGGCAGTTGCTAGCGGAATTTCAATTATTGGTGGTGCTATTGGTGGAATATGGTTAGCAGGAAAAGACTTAGGTTATAGTCTAGCTGCAATGATTGGTGGTTTGTTTGGCCCCGCTGGTGTAATTCCAGCAGTTGTTGTTGGTTTGGCAATTTTGAAATTTGTTTAGTTGCAAGACATTAATTTGGGCACGGATGCAGGGATTTTGAATGTCATTGCGAGAGAAGCGTAGCGTAACGTGGCAATCTCAAAGTCTTGCATTGTTTCTCTAATATGCACCCTACTCTATAAATTGAAAATAGGAGAAATTATTATGTTAGAAGTTGGTTGGTATAGTACCAAATTATTACTCAAGGGTAAACTGCTACGGAATCCATTTTACTTTATGAAACAAGTAGCTTTAGCAAGTTCGGTTGGTGCTTTAGTATTAATAGCAATGGCACAAATAGAAACAACATTATTATTGCCAATTATCATTTCTAGTCTAGCAACTGGAATTGCTATGCCATTTTTGCTCAAAGATATAAAGTTGCAATAGGGAGCAAAAATGACTCAAGCCAAAATTCCTTTGCAAGAGTCTGTTAGTTTAGAATCTCTGGTATCTGACATTACCCACTTTGAACAGGCGATCGCTCATTGGGATGAAAATCAAAAGTCAGTAGTTGAGGGGTTGAAAAATGCGATTGAAGCATTACACAAAGAAGCTTTGACCAGATTAATTCGTAGTGTTAAACAGGAATCTATGCCAGCATTGCGTCAAGCGGTGCAAGATGAAGTAGTTTATGGTATATTGCGTTACCACGAATTAGTTAAACCACCGACACCACCTTTAGAAGTTCGAGTTCAACAGGCGTTAGATGAAATTCGCCCTGGTTTGCAAAGTCATAATGGTAATGTGGAGTTAGTCGCTATTAAACTGCCGGATACTGTAGAAGTAAAATTGGTGGGAAACTGTAGTAACTGTCCTGCTTCCACATTAACTATGAAAGATGGTGTCGAACAGGCAATTAAAACCCACTGCCCAGAAATTCAAAATGTAGTTTCTGTTTAAGCCTAAATTTAGTAGAGCGTCTAGACTAAAATTAACGGTTGTCCTGCTCGCGTAATGGTAGATAGGGCTATCAACAGTATTAAAATAATTGGACAAAGTTAAACATAGATACACATTTACTGTGATATACTAGATTTATGTCTAACTTAAATGCTGCTATCAACGAGCGAAAACTATGTTAATAAGTAGCTTGAGTTCCAAGCGATTTGAAGCCTGTGGAGAAGATAGGTTACAGACTGCGGTCAGTGGTATATGCGTGAAACAGGAAGCTAGCTCCAAAACCCTTTTGGGTAAGTTTGGGTAAGTTTAGTAGAACGGATGAACAATATAGCACTACGCGCAAGTCATGCATTCAAAATTCAAAAGTAATCTCTGACTGAGTTTTTCCTGCGCAAATGCTCCGCAAACAGGGTTTACCAATGTCCTAACCTAAATGCGTAGTGCTATACCTAGCAAGGGAGCAAGATGCTCCCACTACCGTTCTCATTGGCAAAAATAATTACAATAGACCACCATTACAATGCACCACCACCAAATTAACTTCTAACTTCATAAAGGCTTCTAAATTCTAACTTCTAAATTCTGACTTCTGACTTCATAAAGGCTTCCGTCTTCAACCTTCAATACGATCGCGCAGTTGACCTTTTCTTATATTCTTCTCTAAAAACTCTATTATTTTGCCAGAAACATCTACTCCTGTAGCAGTTTCTATTCCTTCTAAACCAGGGGAAGAATTGACTTCCATCACTACTGGGCCACGATTAGAACGTAATAAATCTACCCCCGCAACTCTTAACCCCATTGCTTTAGCTGAACGCATAGCAGTTGAACGTTCTTCTGGACTAAATTTAATTTTTTCTGCTTTACCACCTCGATGCAAATTTGAGCGAAATTCTCCTTCAGGTCCCTGTCTTTTTATAGCTGCTATTACTCTATCTCCTACTACAAAACATCGCAAGTCTGCACCACCAGCTTCTTCAATAAATTCCTGTACCAAAATATTAGCATTCAAGCCACGAAAAGCTTCAATAACTGACTTAGCTGCTTGATAAGTTTCAGCTAAAACTACTCCTATTCCTTGAGTTCCTTCTAATAATTTAATCACCAAAGGAGCGCCACCAACAGTATTAATTAAACCATCAATATCTTGAGTTGAATTAGCAAAACCAGTCACAGGTAATCCTATTCCTTCTCTAGCTAATAATTGTAAACAACGTAATTTATCGCGAGAGCGAGAAATGGCTTGAGAAGGATTTGCGGTAAAAACTCCCATCATTTCAAACTGTCTAACCACCGCCGTGCCATAAAATGTTTGAGAAGCACCAATCCGAGGAATAATAGCATCAAATCCTTCTAAAGGTTGACCCATATAAATAACTTGAGGCTTCATCGAAGTAATATTCATATAACAGCGCAGGTAATCAATAACCTGAACTTCGTGACCACGTTTTTCTCCAGCTTCTACTAATTTTCTGGTTGAATAAAGAGTGGGGTCAGTAGATAAAACAGCGATTTTCATTTTGTTTTTTTCTACCATTTTTTTGACTTATATTATGTGCGCCCTCCGTGGGAGCTACCCTATCGGATAATTAGTTAAAAAAAAATCTTTGTTTGTAGTTGCGCTTTAGCGCTCCTAGAGATATTTATGGAGCACTAAAGTGTAACAACGATCCAATTATAAGTGTTTTACCGAACATGATATTAATTTTGAATTGGTATCTAAATATGATTTACCAGGGTTAATTAAGAAGTTATTCCGCACAGCTTGTCGCCCCAATAACATTCTAAATCCCATTAATTCCCGATTAGTTAAAGTTAATTCAATTTGCAATTTTTTGTTCATTAAATTGACTTCAGTTAAAATGACAGGGCGTAATTCTGCTTCCCCGCTAGAACTACGAACTTTTCGTTCATCTATTAATTCTGCTGCAGCAGTTACTATTAGATTGGTATTTCGTTGTTGGGGATGAACTTTAAATTTTACCATCGGTTTCCCGTCAATTTCAAAAGTATTAATATCAAAAGCGTGTAAAGTAGAAGAACGGGCACCAGTATCAATTTTTGCCTTAATTATACTAATGCCAATTTCCGGTAATATTATCCATTCTCGCCAGCCAATAACAGGTAATTCTTGATGTTTCATTTTTAGTTTTAGGGAGTAGGGAATAGGGAATAAGCAAAAAATATTTATCCTGTTAGTTGTACCACATTAATCACCGAATCTACTAGGACGTCTAGCTTGAAAATGTGGGTAAATTTGAGTCAATGAAGACCTCTCCCCTGACCCCTCTCCTGCTCCGAGAAGGGCGAAGTCTTCCTTTCAAAGGGGCGTAGGGGGGATAGTTGTGGGGTTAGGGGGTTAGGTTTTTTTACCCACAAATTTAGCCTAGACAAGCTAGTACTGTAATTAAGAAGGTTGTAATTTTTCCCCCATTTCCAGCTTTTAACTTTTGACTTTTGACTTTTAAAATGGTGCGTTACGGTGCAATTTTAAGTTTTGAGGTAAAACCACATTTACACGGTTGCGCCTAACGCACCCTACTGGACTGACACAACTAAAATGGTGCGTTACGACGGATTGCTAAATCACTTTCATAGTATGAATTTAAGCCGTCTAACACACCCTAAAATTTTGCATTAAATTAGCTGTGTCGGTCCACTACACACTATCTACACTACTCTAAGTTAAGAAGGAAGAAGAAATAATCTTTGAAAATAGCAAAAAATTGCAGTCTATACTAATAAATAGAGTTATAATTTTTCCCTATTCCCTATCCCCTATTCCTTCTATAAAAGGGGCGTTTAACAACAATAGCTGCATAATTTTTTTCCCTAATTTCTACTTCTAATTTTTGACCAACCTTAGCTAATTTTTTAGGTACATAAGCTAGAGCGATCGCTTTCCCTAAAGTAGGAGACTTAGTACCGCTGGTAACTTCCCCCACCACCTTACCATCACTAACAACAGGATAACCATGACGAGCAATAGAGCGATCGAGCATTTCCAAACCAACCAGACGTCTTGAAACCCCTTCTGTTTTTTGTGTTTCCAAAACCTGACGACCAATAAATTCTCCTTTTTTATCCAGATGAACTAACCAACTTAAACTCGCTTCTAGAGGAGTAGTCTCTGTATCAATATCTTGACCATAAAGCGCCATAGCAGCTTCTAGACGCAAAGTATCCCTTGCTCCCAAACCGCACGGAGTAACGCCAGCATTCAACAAACTGCGCCATAACTCCGCACCCACCGAGGGATCGACCATAATTTCAAACCCATCTTCCCCAGTGTAACCAGTTCTGGCAATAAAACCAGGTTGCTCCAATACAGTGATATCTGAATGCCCGAAAAATCCAATTGATGCCAAATTTTCCTTAACAAATTGCTGCACAAAAGACTCTGCTTCCGGACCTTGGACAGCCAATAACACTTTTTCCTCAGAGATATCTTGGAATTTAACACCACTATTTTCTAGATGACTTAATATCCATGCTTTGTCATTAGCTTTAGTAGCAGCATTAACAATCATAAAACCCCGTGCTTCCTTGGTGAGGGGGTCATTACCTTGACGATAGAAAATAAAGTCATCAATAATGCCTCCCTGGGAGTTTAATAAGACAGTATATTGAGCTTTACCAGGTTCTAAACTACTAAGGTCAGAAGGTACCAAATATTGGATTTTCTCAATTAGATCGTGACCTTGAGCGATAAACTTACCCATGTGGGAAATATCGAACATTCCTGCTTTCGTGCGTACTGCCTCATGTTCGGTGCTGATGCTGGTGTATTGCACTGGCATTTCCCACCCAGAAAATTCTACCATTCTGGCCTTAAGTTCGGTGCATAAGTCGTATAGAGGTGTGCGAGAAAGAGGTTGTGTATTAGATTCTGTTGATTTGGCCACTTGTATATCCCTAATTTACATAATAAACTTTTATTTTAGGACATTGTGGGCATTATCAGGAGTCAGGAGTTAGGAGTTATAATAATTTGGGTTGGGTTTTGCTACGCAACATATTTGCGTTTCGCGGAGCGACATGAAAAGCATTCCGCAAAAAGCGGTAGTGCAACCCAACAACAACTTACTCAAAAATAGAAATGAACAGTTCGGCGATCGCTATAATCTTTTAAGCGTTGGCGGAGCCTAGTGGCAGCTATATCGCTCTATTTGCCATCAACTATATATGGTGTCTTGGCGTAAGTCCTGATATAATCAAGGTAGCTTTTTTCTCTGTGATTGCTCATCTGTTTGAGTCGATAGCGTGTGCCGAACTATTGTTATCTCTAGGTGATATGCTCTAATATAGAATCCGGTTATATAATATATGTTTATAATTCTATAATTATTTCAAACTCCTCAAACTTCCCACCCCCAAGTATATAATAAGTATTCAACTGGATTTGATATTAGGAGGGAGTAGCGATCGCTCCTGCTGTCTTATTGTTTGGGGGAATTTTACCTACCACAGGTGCATAATAATTAGATTAAATTTAGGAAAGGAAACAAAGCTCGCATTCATAATTTCTGTTTCTCCTAACTATTCCCTACTCCCTACTTCCTACTATCTATTTAAGATAAATTTGCCGTAATTGATCGATAGTTTCCACAGTTTTGAGAGAAGTTAGAATTGTTTCTAAAAGCTGAATATTTTCAATAGTATTAATCTCTGAAAATATCTCTTTTCCTGATGAGCCAAATTTCAATTCTAATCCTAGTTCTATTCCAGAAAGTATTCCTCGTTGCTGACTAATTTCAATGCCTTGTTGCTGACCAATTTTTATTCCCTCTTGTAATATTTGTTGATACCAAGTAGATTGTTGTAAAACTACCATATCCCACCTCATTATTTGTTGTAGTATTTCAGTTTTCAATAAAATTATCTCGAATTATAAACTATTGTGTTATAATCATAAAAATTATATTGTAATTTATTTTTGTGAACCAAAATAATAATGGTTTCATCTAAATTGTTTGACCTAGAAAATGCCATTAATAACTTATCCCTAGAGGAGAAAATATGGCTAATGGAAAAAATCGTAGCTCAAATGAAAAATCAAACAAAATCTACTAATTATCAATCTCAAGTTGATTTAGAATCTAGGTATGAAAATACGAATTTAGAAACCGAACCTTTGATTGGTTTATTTGCTGCTTCCCCAGATTTAGCTACTAATTCTGAGGAAATTTTACAAGGAGAAATTAGGGAAAAATCAGGAGGATCTTACAAAGAAATATCTCCATAGCAGATACTGGTTTTGTTGTAGCTTTGATGAATAAAACAGATGTTAGACATCTTGAAGTAGCAGAAGTTTATAGGCAAGAAAAACAAATTTTATTACCTCAAACAGTATTAGCTGAAGTTGCTTATTTAGTAGGTCGTGAAGTTGGTACGATGATGGTAGCGACTAGCTTACGTTATTTGCTGAATAGTCGATTTATAATCTTGGCTTTAACTTCAGAAGATTTGTTGCGAGTAGCAGAAATTTTGGAGATATATCGAGATAGTCGAATTGATTTTGTGGATACCAGTGTGATGGCAATAGCAGAACGTTTGGAAATTGTGAAAGTCTTGACTTTGGATCGAAGAGATTTTCAGCTATTTCGACCTAAGCATTGTCATTTTTTTGAGATTATGCCGTAATTTTTTAGAGTTAATAGGATGTTGAAGGGCGATCGCCTAACGCCAAGAAATAAAGTAACGTCTGCACATAAAATTGTAGAGGCAAACAGACGTTCACCTCTACTGATGGTAAAATATTCAAGGGAATTATACAATAACCTATCCCACTAGCAGCCTAAACTACCTTGTCAAAATTTTAACGCCTGTAACATCCAAGACAAGAACTCAACAATGATACCCAACAGTCCACGATCGGGTTTTATAGCTAATCCAAGGTATTGTTGCCCTACTTCGATAGGGACATTACTTTTAATTTCACCAGTAATAGAAGTCTTAATAAGTCTAAGTTCTGACTTCCCAGAATTAATATCGAGTAGAAAAAGATTTTTTCCGTCGGAGACTATATCATTGCTAGCTATTGGGAGATTAGCGATTGGGCTGAGAGAGCCATTAGTATAATCAACATTAAACAAATGAGTTGGGCCTGATGTCCTTTCACCATCTACTGAAAAAATTTGGGCAATTCCATCTCCTCCAAGACCATCAAAATCTCCAGCAGTTGAGATAACATTAGTAATCGCGCCTATTAGTGATAATTCTCCTATGCTTTCAGACCCAGCATCGCCACCGTTAGCTGAGAAGCCAATTATTAATTTTCTTCCAAGATTTGTTAATCCTTCTGCGTGTAAAACAGGCTTATTTTCATAAGCTACTTGAGCAGAAGATAGAGTTGCACCAGTTGTTGGATCAACTTCATAAATATCTACTCTGTTTCGGTAAATACTGTTGAGAATAAACAGTCGATCGCCAAAAGATGCTAAATCTGTATCAACTGCATCAAATCCTAGGGTACCAATAGTATTAACTTTCCCTGTTTCTGAATCAATCAGAACTAAGCTATTGGATTGTGTCTCTACACTAAATAGAGAAACTGCATTAGCAGGCGGAACTACAGTTACTAAACCTAATACTACAATTGCTAAACCTAATACTATAATTCTGGCAAAGGTAAGTCTTTTCATATCAAAATCATTGATAATTTTTGCAGGTTTGCTTTCTAAAGTAGGTTACGGTGACAAAGAGCGCTTATCAGGGCAAAAAAAGTGACATTAATCAACCTGAAACAATCGTGTTAAATGTTCTAGAAATTAAAAATAACCAAATTTCATGCCTAGAGGTGTTCATCTGGAGTTTAGTAAAACTCCGGATTCAGGGTTATTTTTATTGTTTAATAGATTTATACCTACTTTCTTAGACCAAAAAATCAGGTTTCCTATCTCTTTCAAGGGGATAAAAAAAAAGAAATTTCAGATTTCAACCCTCTGACTGAAACTGGAGGTACTGACAAACGATAACTGATAACTGAAAAGACCATGAATAATCAAGCTAATACCCCGGTTAATACCGAAAATTCTTTATTAAGAAGTTGCAATAGATGTAGGTTGGGTTTCGTTCCTCAACCCAACAACAATCTTTCTCCCCTACGGACGTTCGTTGCATGCAACGTCCCTACCTAATGCACTATTTTAGTTGAAACAATCCACTACTAGACCTAACTCCTGACTCCTAAAAATCCGGATTTTTAGCTCAATTCATTGTTTAATAAATTTATACCTATTTTGACCCTAATATTGGATAACCTGACAATGAATAATCAAGCTAATACCCCTGTTAATACCGAAAATTATTTATTAAGAAGCGTACATACAAACAACTTTCCCCAAATTTTAGACCAGTTAGGCATCTCCTTAGTCGTTTCCACCTATCAAGCAGGCAAACTAATCGTATTACGTCCCGATAATGGGGTAATTAATACTCACTTTCGCACCTTTAATAAACCGATGGGATTAGCAGCAGATCGCGAAAAAATTGCCTTGGGAACTGCTTATCAAATTTGGGATTTTCGCAACATTCCAGCAGTAGCAGAAAAAATAGAACCTGCTGGTAAACATGACGCTTGTTACTTACCCAGAAATGTTCATATAACTGGAGATATTGATATTCACGAAATGGCTTGGGCAAAGGATGAATTATGGTTTATTAATACTCGTTTTTCTTGCCTTTGTACTCTCGGTCATCCTAATAGTTTTGTGCCGAGATGGCGACCTCCTTTTATCACTGGATATGATTTAACAGACCGCTGTCATTTGAATGGATTTTGTTTAAAAAATGACCAGCCGAAATATGCCACTGCTTTAGGAGAAACTGATACTAATGCTGGTTGGAGAAAGAATAAAGCTAATGGTGGAATATTAATGGATATAGAAACAAATGAAATATTAATGCGGGGTTTATCCATGCCCCATTCTCCCAGATGGTATCAAGAACAATTATGGTTATTAGAATCGGGAAATGGTAGTCTGGCAAAAGTCGATTTAAACCAGAGAAAATTAGAAACAGTTGCTAAGTTGCCTGGGTTTACTCGCGGTATAGATTTTTGGGGAAATTTAGCATTTATTGGTTTGTCACAAGTTAGAGAAACTGCTGTTTTTACTGGGATGCCAATTACTCAACTTCAAGAAAGAATTTGTGGTGTTTGGGTAGTTAATATTTTAACTGGAGAAACTGTCGCATTTTTAAGGTTTGAAGCAGGAGTTCAGGAAATATTTTCTGTGGCAGTTTTGCCGAATATTCGCTTCCCAGAAATTATTGAATGGAATGAAAATTTATTGGCTAGTTCTTATGTTTTACCTGATGAAGCTTTAGCAGAAACAGTCAAACCAACTTCAGAAATAGCTATGGCAGAGACTCATTTAGTTAAAGGAAACCAGCTATATCAAGAAGGTAAATTATTAGAAGCGATCGCTACATATCAAGAAAGTCTGAAGTTACAACCAGATTTTACTAGAGCTAAATATAATTTGGGAGTAGCTTTAGGAGATAATCAACAACATGAAGCAGCAATTAATCTTTTACAACAGGTAATTAATACAGAACCAGATAATGCCGACGCTCATAATAGTATTGCTTATGCTTATAGTCAAAAAGGTGAATTAGAAGCAGCAATTAAACATTATGAAAAGGCAATTAATCTCAACGGTAATTTTGCCAAAGCACATTTTAATTTAGGCATGACATTGTTGAAAAATGGAGATTTAAAACGGGGATTTGTTGAATGTGAATGGCGCTGGCAAACAGCAGAATTTACTCCCTTTCAATGCCCTCATCCTCAATGGCAAGGGGAAGATATTAGCAATAAAACTTTATTAGTTCATACCGAGCAAGGAGCAGGAGATGCTATTCAATTTATCCGTTATATTCCTCTAGCAGCGAAACGTTGTCAAAAAATTATATTAGTATGTTCGCCAGAGTTAATTCCTCTATTTAAAAATGTGCCAGGAATCGATAAATTAATGCCACCCGGAGAACTACAATTATCAGAATTTGATATCTATGTACCCCTAATGAGTTTACCCTATATTTTCGGCACAACTTTAGAAACAATTCCTGCTAATATTCCCTGTCTTCAATCCACAAATAGTAATCCTATAAATCTTACCGATACTGAATATAAAGTAGGCATTGTTTGGGGAGGTAGTCCTACTCATAAAAATGATTCTAATCGTTCCTGTAAACTCACAGACTTTTTACCTATTTTGCAAGTACCAGGAGTAAAATTTTACAGTCTGCAAAAAGGAGAACGCAGCCAAGAATTAACTCAAATTTCCAGCAATATTCAGATAGAAGATGTAAGTTCTCAATTAAACAATTATGCCGATACAGCAGCAGTAATAGAGCAACTAGATTTAGTAATTACTGTTGATACTTCCGTCGCACATTTAGCAGGAGCATTAGGTAAAAAAGTATGGACTTTATTATGTTTTAATTCCGACTGGCGTTGGTTACAAAAAGGAGAAAATACTCCTTGGTATCCAACGATGAAATTATTCCGTCAGTCTCAGTCAAGAAAGTGGCAAGAAGTAGTTGAAAAAGTGCAGGCGGAGTTGTGGAAAATTATCACAAGAAAATAGTTTTGTCCCACGAACCCGAAATTACTTGCTATTTTCTATACTCCACACTTTGATAGTTTTATCAAATGAAATAGAAATCATCTGCTTGCCATCAGGTGTGACAGCTACACCATTTACATAGTTACCTGAATCCTTACCTGATAACTGATAACTGAATTACAAAACCCCCTTAGAACTAGGAATTTCTCCAACTCGCCTGGGGTCAATTTCCGTTGCCATTCGTAGAGAACGAGCAAAAGCCTTAAACCCTGCCTCAATAATATGATGAGAATTAATTCCAGCCAACTGCCGAATATGCAAAGTCATCAAACTATTATTAGCCACAGCCACAAAAAATTCCCGCACTAACTGAGTATCATAACTACCAACCCGTTGACTAGGCATTTCCAAACCATAACTCAAATGTGGACGACCAGAAAAATCCAAGGCCACCTGAACCAACGCCTCATCCAAAGGAGCCAGAAAATGACCAAAACGGACAATACCCTTGCGATCGCCCAACGCCTGCTTTAACGCTTGGCCTAAAGTAATACCTACATCCTCATTAGTATGATGGTCATCAATTTCAATATCCCCCACAGCATGGACATCCAAATCAATTAGTCCATGAGAAGAAATTTGATGCAACATATGGTCTAAAAAAGGAATTCCAGTATTAGCCTTGCAATTACCCACACCATCAAGATTAAGACTAACAGTCACATCAGTTTCTCCAGTGGTTCGTTTCACCGAAGATACTCTAGCAGGCAAATCTAATTTGATCGGAGTAGATTGAGAAAGGCGATCGCTTATCTGCATCATAAAAATATCAATATAAATTTTGAATTTTAATTTTTCACAAGTTAGGTTGAGGATTACGAAAAATATCAAATTCTAACCTCAACCAACTAAACCCAACTTTAACTTACAGCAAATTCCATCTTGGTAAGGTACGCCCATAGCAGCTAAGATACCCGAACTACAAACATTCCCTCGTTAATATCTGTACTTCACTTCTGTGCAGACGATCGAATGATCGAATCTGCTATAAGTCATTTAAGAAACTCTACTACATATCTAATTACTTTCTTCACTTCTAACTTCTAACTTCTGACTTCTAACTTCTGACTTCTAACTTCTGACTTCAATATCTACATTCCCATAATTTCATAACCAGCATCTACATAGATAACCTGACCAGTAATTCCACTCGCCAACTCACTACATAAAAAAGCAGCAGTATTACCAACTTCAATTTGAGTCACAGTCCGACGTAATGGAGCTACTTGTTCCACATGATGAATCATATCTTTAATACCACCCACTGCCGAAGAAGCCAAAGTTTTAATTGGACCAGCAGAAATAGCATTTACCCGAATATTTTTCTGGCCAAGTTCTGCTGCCAAATAACGCACATTCATTTCTAAAGCAGACTTAGCAATTCCCATCACATTATAATTAGGAACAACTCGCACCCCCCCCAAATAAGTCAGAGTTAAAATACTACCTCCTTCAGTCATTAGCTCCTTCGCCTGAGAACTCAAATCAATCAGAGAATAAGAACTAATTTCCAAAGCACGAGTAAACCCTTCACGGCTAGTATTACTGAAATCCCCAGATAATTCTTCCTTACCAGCAAAGGCCAAACAATGAATTAAAATATCTAACTTACCCCACTTTTCTCCTACTGCAGCAAAAGTCGCCTTAACCTGTTCGTCATCCTGAACATTACAAGGTAAATATAAAGAAGGACTCAAAGGTTCCACTAACTCCCAAACCTTCTTTTCAAATCTACCTTTATCATCTGGTAGAAAAGTAACCCCCAAATTTGCCCCAGCTTTGTGAAGTTGTTGAGCAATGCCCCAAGCAATAGAACGATTATTTGCAATCCCTGTCACCAGAGCATTTTTTCCAGTTAAATTTAACATAATACCATAAATTGTAGTAGAATCTTTAATTAGATAAAAACTTTAAAATTTAAATTTATTATGACGAATTGATGCTAAGATAGCATACTCCATATTTGCCATCCGGCAAAATAGCACCTATAGGCCAGAATTTAAAATTAAATTTTTCGGTTTCATTGTGCTAATCTATCTCAAGTGTTTACAACAAAGTAAAGTAAATCCTAAATATATAGCAATACCTTGCAATCTGATAGTACAACCTTTGATGAGTTAGTGAGCTATTTGTTAAAAGATATAAAGAAAAATATATATAGAAGTAAGTGTAAGGAAATTGGTCGTGACGCATGATAGACCACTAGCATCTGTTTTCCGTAATATATCTGGTGGGTCATATCCACCAGTTGTAGAAACTTTTGAACGGGGCAAGACAATATTTTTCCCAGGAGACCCTGCAGAGCGTGTCTACGTCTTAATTAAAGGCGCAGTTAAGCTGTCCAGGGTTTATGAAGCAGGAGACGAAATAACAGTAGCCCTACTTCGGGAAAATAGTGTATTTGGCGTACTGTCTCTAATTACAGGCCATAAGTCTGACCGTTTCTACCATGCAGTGGCATTTACCCCAGTAGAGTTAATATCAGTGCCAATTGACCAGGTGGAGAAAGCTCTGAGAGAAGATCCAGAACTGTCAGTTATTTTATTGCGTGGACTATCATCTCGAATCTTACAAACAGAGATGATGATTGAGACATTGGCACACCGAGATATGGGTTCAAGACTGGTTAGCTTTTTGTTAATCCTTTGTCGAGATTTTGGAGTTCCTAGTAAAGAAGGAATTACAATAGACCTTAAGCTATCTCACCAAGCAATTGCAGAAGCAATTGGGTCAACAAGGGTGACAGTTACTCGTCTACTGGGAGACCTCCGGCAAGATAGTATGATATCCATTCATAAAAAGAAAATTACAGTACATAACCCAGTGGCTTTAAGTCAGCAATTTACCTGATTTATCAGGACACATAACAAATTTGAAAATACTGTTAAGGATAAGTTAAAATCAAGCTATAAATTGAAAACTGTAACATCAAGTGTAGGTGGTCAACTCCCAGTTCATCTAAATGTTGCTTGGAGATTCGCGCTCTCCATCCCCCCTCTTGTTCCCCATTTCAAAGGGCAGGGCTGTTTCAAAGTCAAATAAATAATCGCTTAAGGAAAGTTTTGGACATCCAGAGGGGAATTTGGGGATTAAAGTCGCAAAAAGGGGGGATTTTCAGAGTCTGAGGGTCGGAAAAGTTCCCGAACAATCTTGGTGAAATCAAGGGAATTTCTGAAAAATCCATGGAATAACCAAAATTATTGATGGATAAATTTGGGGATAATCTTGGGTAAAGCGTGAAAAATTCTCCCCTGCTCCCCTGGAGCCTTAACCAAGAATGGAACAGCCCTGCCATTTCAAAGGGGGTTTAGGGGGTATGGAGGAAAACCAATCAATCTTGCAGTTTCACACATAATCTGTTAAAATGTTTTTGTTGAATAAATAGACAGTAAATGATTGAAAAAGCGTACAAATTTAGATTTTACCCCACTCCAGAACAAGAAAATTTGTTATGGAGAACTTCGGGTTGTGTACGCTTAGTCTAAAACAAAGCTTTAGCAGCTAGAAATCAAGTATGGTATGAACAAAAGCGACGAGTAAGCTACAAAGAAACTTCAGCTATGCTTACTTGTTGGAAAAAACAGGAAGATTTCGATTTTCTGAGTGAAGTTAGCTGTGTACCACGGAGAGCAAGGTTTGAGACATCTACAAACAGCTTTCACTAATTTTTTTAGTGGACCCCAAAGGTAGCTATGGAGTGTAGGACGAAAGTCAGGGGGTCAATGAATATAGATATCTCCTAATCTATATCAACAACCATACTGAACCCTCCGGGAGAGTTTACCCTACTAAATCAGCCGTAAAAAGGAATAAGGGAACGAGGAAATCTCCCTAAAAACCCTAAGAGTAGAGGTCCAGAACGAAGGTGTGCCATTCAAGGTCAATCTACGCAACTGGACGTAGGTCTTAGGGAGAGTAGGATTGGGTAAGAAGCTCCAAAAAGCAGACGTACCCACTGTTAGACGTAATGTAAGGTAATCAATAGCAATGAACAAGGCCAAAACACTAAAAAGACGTTTAGGAAACCCTAGACCATTTTTAAGCGTGGCATGGGATACAGACGATATACCAGACCCAGTATGTATCAATCCTAATTTCAAATGGAAGGATATCAACTGGAGACGGGTTGAGAAGAATGTATACAAGTTGCAAAAGTTAATTTACAGAGCATCCAGTCGTGGCGAAATCTGCTTTCCGGCGTAAATACCAAAGACTCTGACCAAAAGTTATTACGCAAGGTTGCTAGCTGTTAGGCGCGTGACACAGGATAACCAAGGAAAAAAAACAGCAGGAGTGGATGGAATTAAGAATCTACCTCCGATGCAGAGATTTAACTTGGTGAACCTATTAAATTCACGCCACCTCAAAGCAAGTCCAACCCGTAGAGTCTGGATACCAAAACCAGGTAAAGAAGAAAAACGCCCGTTAGGCATCCCAACGATGTATGACCGAGCGTTACAAGCTCTGGTGAAGCTAGTTATGGAACCAGAATAGGAGGCACGATTTGAACCTAATAGCTATGGTCTTTTCCGGAGGTCAACACATGATGCCATTAAGGCCATTTATGGCAGCATCAAGCAGAAACCTAAATATGTATTTAGATGCTGATATATCCAAATATTTTGACCGAATTAACCATGATGCACTGCTAGGGAAAGTGGGTCAATCCCCCTACAGACGATTAATCAAGCAATGGTTAAAGTCTGGCGTATTTGACAACAAGCAATTCCTAAAATTAAATTAAATAAATTACTGCCTATTTTTAGTTTGGGCAAATCTCCTGAGACGATCGAGTCAAGGAAATATTAAAATAACACAACTACCAGCAGCCGTTAATGACCGCCGGTGTAATCTTAGTATTAGTAATTCTAGTTCTAGGTGGTGTAATAGCTACTATTAGCGATCGCCTAGGCACAAAGGTAGGCAAAGCTAGACTACGAATATTCCATCTTAGACCCCGTGATACTGCTGCTGTAGTTACTATAGTTACTGGCAGTATTCTTTCAGCTTTAACTTTGGCTATCCTATTTGCCACAAGCAAACCATTAAGAAAAGGCGTTTTTAGAATAGATGAAATTCAAACAAAACTTAATGAAACTCGCAAGGAAGTTACAAAAGCTGAACTTGAAACAACTCGTATTAAAAATGAATTAGCAAGAGCAGTCTCTGATTTAGAATTAGCTCTAACTCAGTTGAATCAAGTTAATCAATCTCTAGGCAAAGCGTTAATCCAAAAAACTGAAATAGAAACCCAACTAAGAATAACTCAAGAGCAACTAAATCAAGTTCAAACAGCAAAAGCTCGTACTCAAGAAGAACTAAAACAAGTTCAAGAAGCAAAAGCAAAAACTGAAGCCGAACTTAACTTAACTCAAAATCAATTGAAAAATATCATACAACAAAAAGAAACTCTCAGGCAAGAAATTGAACAATTAGAAATAGAACGTCAACAACTACTAAAAAATTAGGTAGTCATAATATGTAGTGATTTATTGTGGAGAGAGGTAACAGTTAAGGGAAGACCAATAAATAAACCATCTTACTAGCTCGAATCAGCATTCTATCACTACCTACCTTATTAGTGGGGAAAATGACCACAAGAGATTTTAGGATAATTGATAAATTGGAAGTGCCTTAACTGGGAACAGAGAACATAAAATAAGTAGGTAAACAAAATTATTTGTATATTTAGTGTTGAGTTATATTTCTTTCCCAGAGATGGTTTAAGCAAATTTATTTTAGTAAAAAATGCACTAGTTATTTTGTGTTGTTACTTACCCCTGATTTTCTGATTTTCAAGAAATAATCTTTGTACACTACCAAAAATTAATTGTAGCAATTCATTCCTCTTGTGTGAGATACATAATTTTTGGATTTTAGGAACAAGGAACAAAAAAAGAAAATAGGGGATAGGAAAGAGAAAAAAGACTGTAAACTTAAATATGAAAACTTCTATTATATAGCATTTGTTAATCTTTGTAAGTACAGTTATTTTTCTGATTTTCTGTTCCCAGAACCTGGCTTATATGTCCCTCAAAACAACTTATCTAGAAGTCGTCATTACTGTTAAGAAACTATCAAATTGGCATTGCTGAAATGTAATGGTAAGTAGCTGAAGGTCAAATTGAAAAACTTATGTTTTGCGTTGATGCTTAATCTAAAAATCATTACCATTCAGCAACGCCATCAAATTTTCCAACTTGGTCACAGTAATAATTTAATTTGTAACCTTTGACTTTTTACTTTTGAATTTTGCTACAATTTTGTACCTCACTAATAGCTAATAATTGCTATAAGGCTAACTTGAATAAAGAATATTACAAACAAATAGTGTAGGGAAAAAAAGAAACACAAAAGGGAATAAGAACCGAAAAAAAAAGCAATAGAATGGTATATTTTATGGCTGAATTAGATCGATAAGTTTTGACAAAAACAGAAAAATTATAATCAATACTCTATATTATTTGTAGTAAACATTTATCGCGCCTGGTACAATATAATATAAAAAATTATCAACATAAATTAGACAGTATTAATCTGACTACAAAAAAACAATATCAATATTAAAAAATGATTTTAGGATTTGACCCCGGTCGTGATAAATGTGGGATTGCAATTATGGATAAAAACAGGAAATTGCATGATCACCAAGTCGTAGAATCTCCAAAAATTACCACAACAATTACACAACTACATCAACAATTTAATATTAATTTAATTGTCATAGGCGACCAAACCACATCAGAAATCTGGGAACAAAATCTCACAAAAATTATCCCAGAAAAAGTACCAATAATTAAAATAGATGAACGCTACTCTAGCTTAGAAGCTCGCGATCGCTACTGGCAAATATATCCCCCTCAAGGACTTGTTCGTCTAATTCCACCAGGAATGCGAATCCCCCCCAAACCAATAGATGATATTGTAGCCATCATCTTAATCGAAAGATATTTAAACAGTAAATCTATATTTCTTAATTAATTTTAACATCACACCTAAATCAATAAATTTCGTAATATACCTAAAAATTTGTTCAATCATATGTATCAGAAAAAGAATATATAACAGTATAATTCACAGTAAATCAATCTCTCAAAACATATAATAATACTTTTCCTCTCAACAAATAACTAATTAAACCTCAAAACTATCCTTAAAGAATAACAATCCAGCAAAATGTCAAGTCATAATAACATTTTGTAATATAATTGACTACTTCTAAATTGAGAAAGCTGTAATAAGATATTAAGTAAGATTTAATAACTTAATTTATATAAATTGGGAAATTATATAGCCATGAAAGAACAAGAACTGCTCCAGCGATACGAACAAGGAGAAAGAGACTTTAGTGGCCTGAATTTAACCGGAGCTGACTTGAGAAGAGTAATTCTGATCGGAGTCAACTTCTCCAAAACTAATTTAACAGGAGCAAATTTAA
The DNA here is from genome assembly GCF_050015995.1 of Dapis brunnea BLCC-M229. NCBI lineage: Bacteria > Bacillati > Cyanobacteriota > Cyanophyceae > Oscillatoriales > Microcoleaceae > Dapis > Dapis brunnea. The sequence continues at coordinate 22,886 of NZ_JBNHEP010000317.1, forward strand.
GTAGAGCTTTTCTCACAAAAACTCAATTCAATGAAGCATTATTATATAGGGCTAACCTCAGCTTTGCCAAAATGGGTGAAACTAGAATGGCTGATGCTGACCTGACAAAAACAAATCTTAGTGGAGCTTTTTTAGTAAAATCAAAATTGCCTAAAGCAAATTTAACTGGCGCTAATCTTACAGGTGCCAACCTTCGACGGTCTAATCTATCGAATGCTAATCTATGCAGCGCCACTTTAGAATCTACTAATCTGCGAGAATCTAATCTTACAGGTGTTAACCTTAATTGGGCTAATATGTATGAAGCAAAACTAATCGCAGCTAGACTATTCCATACTCAACTGACAGGAGTTAATTTCAGAAGAGCTTACTTAAATGGAATAGATTTAAGGGCAGCAGACTTAAATGGAGTTAACTTTAGTGAAGCGAAGTTAAATGGAGCAAATTTGGCAGGGGCAAACTTACTAGCAACTAATTTTAGCAGAGCCTTAATGCGGAATATAAAATTAAATGGAGCCAATCTAACAGGGGCAAATTTAACACAAGCTAATTTAGTCAGAGCAAATTTGAATTGGAGTAAACTTTATGAAGCTGACTTGAGTGAAGCTGACTTGAGTGAAGCAACATTTATTGGAGCAAATCTAGAAAAAGCAGAGTTAGTTAATACGATTTTACCAGCATCAAAAAAACCTAAGCATTCAGCTAGCTTGAATTCAGCATTCAGCTTTTGAATATAAAAACTTACTAAGATTAGCTAATGACCTTTTTCTTGATAATTTTTAATTCTCCTTGGAAACTAATTCCTCCTTTGGTATCATAATGAGTTAATAATACCAAATTCCAAAAAGGCAGTTACATCTTAAGATTGTGATTTATTCCTACAATAAAAAATTATAAATTCCATAAATTGTAAAAATCAAATATTTTTTCATCTTTTATTATTATTTTCTTTCCCTTCATACCTATTCCCTATTCCCTGTGTCGTGACTGTAGCAATATTTTATGAAATTGGTATAACTTATAGCTAATAGCTGAAGGCTGAATGCTTACAATAAAACTATCTTTTAGTTTTGCTAGTGCCAGATAATTCAGCTTTTGACTAAATTCAATATCAATCAACTAAAAACTCAGAGGAAAATCAAAATAAAGTTATGAGTTTAACTAATTATGGTGTTGTTTTCGTAAATGTTCCTTCTCTAGATGAAACTAAGGTAATTGCCAAATCTTTAGTAGAATCAAAATTAGCAGCTTGTGTAAATATCTTTCCAGTTCACTCAATTTATAATTGGGAAGGAGAGTTATGTTCAGAAGATTCCTATAATTTATTAATTAAAACAGATTTAGATAAGTTTGACATCCTAGAATCAAAATTAACAGAATTACACTCTGACGAAATACCAGAAATAATTACTCTACCAATTGTTTCTGGTTATGCTCCTTATATGCAGTGGATGGCTGAACAAATTAAGGGTTGAGTTGAAGAAAATATGACTTAAACTAAAGTTTGAGAATATTTATCTTTGAGTAATGAGGAAAAAAATCTGTAAGCTGGTAATAGATTAATATAAATTATAAAACTATATTCTTTTTGTAGTGCTTAAAAAAATGAATCAACTATTACGGTATCCGCAATAATTAACTGAGGTAGTCTCATACATCAGATTTTCGGAGTGCTTGAGAAAATGAATTGACTATTGCGCTATCCGCAATAATTAACTGAGGTAGTCTCATCCACCAGATTTTTGGAGTGCTTGAGAAAATGAATTGACTATTGCGCTATCCGCCATAGCGATGATAAATATTTAATCAGACATAATAATTAGATATACTTTACGGATTTCAGAGGTAATCAACTGTACTACCTAAGTATTAAGACTGGTACAGAAAAAGTAAATAAAATAATGAATCAAAACCGCATCCAAACCTATATAAATCTCATTCAAAAACTCTTAAGCACCCCCACAGAAAAAACAGCTCAAATCCTAGCAAGTCACCAAGAATTATTAGATAAAGGATTACTCCAAACAATAACAATGGTGGCACAGACATCAGGAGAAAAAGGAAACCAAGAAGTTAAAGAAATCCTACTTACCTTAGCAGTACAACTATCAGAAAAATTAGAAATCTCAATTACAGAAAACACCTCAGCAACAGCAACCCCTTTAGAATATTTAGAATTTTTAACCCAGGTATTACAAGCAACTCACGAAAGCAAAAAAAATCCTCAAATTATTCATCCTATTTTGCAAGAAAACCTCAACAAACTAGACGAAGGTTTAGTAGAAACCTTACAAACTTGGGCAACCTCAACTTTAAAAGAAACAAAACCAGAAGAAGCCGATCAAATTGCTGTAGATATAGTTAATTTTAGTAATCAGATACAAAAATTTCCCCTTGGAAACAAAGCCAATAATTTAGAAATAGCAATTACTGGATATAAAACAGGATTAACTTTTTACGAAAATTATTCTGAATCTCATCATTTGATAAGCATTCAAAACAAACTTGGCACTGCCTATCTAAACAGAATATATGGAGAAAAATCTGAAAATATTGAACAGGCGATAGAAATTTATCAAGAAACATTGAATCTAATAGATAAAGAAGATAATCCCCAAGATTTGGCAATAACTCAAAATAATTTAGGCAATGCTTATAGCTGTAGAATTGAAGGAGATAAAACGAAGAATATTGAAGAAGCAATCACTGCTTATCAAAAAGCACTGCCAATTATTACCAAAGAAAACTTCCCCCAAAAATGGGCAACTATTCAAAATAATTTAGCCAATGTCTACTTGACTAGAATTGCAGGAAACTTAGAGGAAAATATTGAATTAGCAATAGAGGCTTATCAACAAACATTAGAAGTTATTACTCAGTCAGAAAATTCTCTAGATTGGGCAATAACTCAAAGTAATCTAGCCAATGCTTATAGCTGTAGAATTGAAGGAGATAAAACGAAGAATATTGAAGAAGCGATCGCTGCTTATCAAAAAGCACTGCCAATTATTACCAAAGAAAACTTCCCCCAAAAATGGGCAACTATTCAAAATAATTTAGCCAATGTCTACTTGGCTAGAATTGCAGGAAACTTAGAGGAAAATATTGAATTAGCAATAGACGCTTATCAACAAGCATTACAAGTTATTACTCAGTCAGAAAATTCTCTGGATTGGGCAATAACTCAAAGTAATCTAGGCAATGCCTATCTAAATAGAATTACAGGAAATTTAGAGGAAAATATTGAATTAGCAATAGACGTTTATCAAAAAGTATTAGAAATTATTAACCAGGAAAATCAACCTAGCCACTGGGCAAATATTCAAAAAAATCTTGGCACAGCTTACTTAAATAGAGTCAGAGGAAAAGTCGGCGAAAATATTGAATTAGCAATAGCAGCTTATCAAGAAGCGTTAAAAATTTTTACTGTAGATAATTTCTTAGATTGGGCGATCGTTTCAATTAATCTCGGCACTGCCTACCTAAATAGAGAAACAGAAAAAAGAGCTGAAAATATCGAAATAGCAATTAAATTTTATCAACAAGCGCTGGAAGTTATTAATCCAGAAAAATTTACTTTATGGTGTGGAATTATTCAAAAAAATCTTGGAGATGCTTATAGTTATAAAGCTACAAAAGATATTGCTAATTTTCAGCCAAATATTGACTTAGGTATTAGAGCATATCAAGAAGCATTGAAGATTATTACTGTAGAAAGTTTTCCATTAGAGTGTCTAGAAATTTATCGAAAATTAGGAGATTTAGAATTTAAGCAACAAAACTGGCAACTTGCTATTGAAAGTTATCAAATAGCAATTAATTTGCTAGAAATGACTCAAAGTTTGGCAAAAAGTGAGTCATCTTACCGAGAGATTTTAGCCGAATCAATTTATATTTATGGCAACATCGTAGAGTGTTATGTCAATATTGGAAAATATGAACAAGCATTAGAATATGTAGAAGCTTCCCGCTCTCGTCGTTTAGTAGAGTTAATAACTATTAATGACATTTATCAAGACGAGGAAAAATCACCAGAAGTAGAAGAATATTATGATCTACAACAACAAATTAATCAACTAAATTTTGATGTTAGTAGAATTAATAAACCTATGACAGTAGGTAGTCAGTTTTCCATCAAAGAAATTGAATCTGAGAGTCAACCGCTTCGAGGAAGTAAAAATTCAAAAGTCAAAAGCGAGTGTGTAATTCTGAGGTCTCCATTTCCTGCGGAAACGCTTCGCGAACAGAATGTAAGACCCACTCAAGACAGTCAAAAGTATAACCTAATTGATGAATCAGGAGAGTTGTATCCGGTTAATTTTTTTTGTCAAGAAAAAATCGCTGTCTTGAGAGAAAAACAACAACAACTTTGGGAAAAAATCCGGAGTAGTAATCGTGTACTGGCAGAACAATTACAAGTTACATATCTAAGTTTCGCAGAAATTCAGCAGTTAGTTAAAGATGAGGAAACTGCTGTTCTTGATTTTTATTCCACTAGAAACAATACTTATATATTTATTCTGACTCACCAGCAAATTAATGTTCATATTTGCCAAGGAGAAGGAATTGAAAACCTACAGAATTGGATACATCATAATTGGTTAAAACCCTATGGCAAAAATCGCAGCGAGTGGCATAATCAGATGAATATTTTTCTCTCAGAATTAGCAAATAGATTAGAATTAAATCAACTGATTGAACAACTAGCTGAGGCGAAAGAATTAATTATAGTTCCTCATTTATACCTACATCAAATACCTTATGCTGCCTTACCAATTATTAGAGAAAAAGAAACCAAATATTTTTGTGATTACTTCCGTTTAAGAATCGTACCTAGTTGTCAAATTCTCAGTTATTGTTCAGAGCAATCGCTAATTTATAATCCCCGTAAAATGGGCATTGTGGAAACTCCTATAGATAATAAGTTTTATACAAGATATGAATGCGAAAATATAGCAAATATGCACTTAATTTCTCCCCAAAAGCGTCTGCAATATAGCCAAGCAACAATTAATAATTACCAAAACTTTATTCAACAAGTACAAGTGCTACACTCCAGTCACCTTTCTAGTGCAAATATAGTTAACCCCTTAGCATCAAAACTGAAATTATTTGATGGCGATATACCTCTTAGTCAGGTTTTTACTTGGCAGTTACCTAAATTATTTGATGTATTTCTTTCTAGTTGCGAAATCAACCTAAATCAAACTGAAATTTCCGACGATATCCTCACATTTGCTACTGCTTTTCTTAGTGTAGGTGCCCGTCATATAATTAGTTCATTATGGTCAGTAGAAGATTTAACTACAGCATTATTTTGCCTGTTCTACTATCAAAATCGCCAACAATATAAGCATAAGCATTCTGAAGCATTACAAAAAGCTCAAAATCAACTTCGGTATTTAACAGGAACTCAACTTAGGAGTTATAAAAAGCAATTAGAAGAATATCTAGAGCAATATATGAAACACGAAAATCCAGAAAAAATCCAACAAGAAAAAGAAAAGTTATCATGGTTTTGTCAGGATAATTTTCCATTTACTCATCCTTATTACTGGGCAGGTTTTATTTCCCAAGGTATTTCTTAAAACATTTAAAAGTTATCAGACATAGTAATGGGGGATACTCAACAGAAGTAGCTCCACTTCTAGAAACCACAAAAACTTGTAGAAACTTCCAGTGATAGTTGGGTATTAAACTCATACAGGAAAAGATAAAATAGAACCTTTTCTACTAGAGATGTTTTTGGTAAACATCTCTACTTATAAAATTAATACCAATTCTCAAAAATTTTGCTCTACTTGGAATTTATATTTCTAGATACCATTTATTGACGTGATGTAATTTTTTAATAATATTTGTTATTTTGATGGTTATTTTGGCAGTTTCCAAGTGTAATATTACTTTTTATAATTTTATAAATAGTATAACTAGCTATCAGCTAAAAACTGGAACATTAACTGAGAATAGGGATTTATAGTAAATATTTACTAATTTAGTATAGCTATAGCAATTCCCAAAAAGCGTGAGGTACAAAATTGGTTTGTTGCGCGGGAGTAGGTAGGGACGTTGCATGCAACGTCTGTACGAAGTAGGGAGTAGTAATTCTGGTTCGGTGGTAATAGAAAAGAATAAAAACAACTGTACCTCACTAACTTGAGAAACGCTATATTTAGTTAAGCAAGAAAGAAAAAAATGTTCTAGGAAAGAAAGGTAGATATTTTGCCAATAGATTATCTCAAATCCATTTATATAGCCTTTCATTAAGATAGAATACAACTATCAGGTCTGTAACTTATCAAACTTAAAATATACTTATCTTGTTTCTGTAGTCTACATTTGTCAAAGCCACTATAATTATACCAATTTGACAAGCACTCTCTTACCAATCAATAATTCATTTAACAGGTATAATTTTCTCAAAGTATTGTCACTTCAAAGGTTTATATCTGTTGATAAAGAATAGCTTTACCTTGTCTCTTTCCAGAATCTCTCCACCCTCTTTTTTCTAAATCACCTAATCTGTTAAGAGTCGTTATATACGCAGGAGAACAACCGAACAATTCTCCCAGCTCTCGTGCAGTTTTTAATTCTTTACCCTCATTGTTAAATTGATTTTTTTTAACTTCTTTTTTATCAATTCTTTCTTTTCTTAATATTTTTCTATCTTGATATTTATCTCTAACTACTTCGCTTTTATTTCCTACATTAATTAATTTATTCTTATTTTTAGTAGTGACTAATTCTTCAGTTTTATCTATTTTTTCAATCCCTTGAATCAACTTTTTTTCTATGTATTTATCTATATACCTATCCAATTTATTTCCTATATACTTTCCTATTTCTGCATCAATTTTAGTTTCCAAACCAACTGATAAAAAATTTTGATAATTATCTATTTCTTCTGCTAAATAAAGCTCAACTAACAACTGTAGAACTTCTGATATGGAAGCACCGTTATCCTTACACTTTACTTGGAAACGTTCCCAGTTACCACGAGTTAATTGAAAATGTACCTGAATTTTATCTTCTCGATCATTGTTAGACATATTCACCAAATACCTAGGTAAAGAAATTCAACCATTTCATTTATGGCTTATTGCTTGACAGTCTACAGTCATCTATCTACTGGTTATGATACTATTTATAATTATATACAAAAATTCCAAAAATTATAGAAAAATTTTCTCTAAAAATTATACCTACTTAATTGATAAAATTTATTTTCTTTAGATTAATTACTTCATAATTATTATCAATAAAACTACTATAATTTACTTCTTAAGAAAGTCTCTGATTAAAGATATTAAAGTTATCATAACTACACTAAAAATTTGATAGCTTGTAAGTACCTGGAGAGAAATATTTATATGAAATACAAAAAATTGTGCAAATATATGAATCTCCCTATCTCCCTATCTCCCCATCTTCCCATCTTCCCATCTCCCCATCAATCTTTGGTAGCAAACATTAACGTATTTCATATTACATACTGGGTTATTGCCAGACAAAGGTTTTAGTTTAAAGCAGTTTTCATTTTGGTAGATTACATTAGAGAACTTTCATGGAAAGTCCCTACAATATTTTGCTTGTGACATGAGTTCAATAATGAATAATGAATAATTAATAATTACCTCTTCTGTAATAGAAGGATTGGCTAAAAGGAATTTTTTTCTTCTCTTGGTCGATTGAATATGGCCTTAGCGGAGCGGCTCTGTAAGAGCGGGAAACCTCGCCATCCCATCCTACGGACTGCTCCGCAAACGACCGCTTTTTTCTCCATGAATGGAGGGGCTTTATACCTTAATTTTTCGGTAATTGATTTGAAAAGTGTTATAAATATTGCTGTGCAATTGCCTTGAAAATCCCAAACAACTCATCTGTGGTTTCTATAATTGGTTTGGGTTGAATCCCACATAAAACATTGAACTATTAACCTAAAACCTTCTTTCAGGTAAAGAATACCACTTACTCTTTGTAAGAGTATATATGTATCTATCAAAAATTATTGAGGAAATATATCAACAAATTTAATCAAAAAATCTATATAGTGTTTCTGTGCCTAATGAGGTAAAAATATTTTTATTTGTATTATGTTCCCTATTCCCTATTCCCTGTTTCCTAAAACCAACGAATGCGCGTACCTCACGCTTTTGGGAATTGCTATATAATTAAAAAAAACTAACATTTAAGCAATAACTAATTTAAAAATAAACTTCCAGTTTCCTCAATTAACAAACTAGATTTATCCAAATTGAAATCATTAGTTTCAGTCATAATCAGCTCTAAAAGACCCTTTTCAGCAATGAGCTGTGGTTTTATCAATAAAAAGCCTCCCTTCTCCCGATAGAAAGTAATATTCACAGGCACTTTCAATGTCCTTAAAATAACTTCAGATTTTCCTGATAACTGACGTTGTGTAGTATCTCCAATTACTTCATAGGAAATTTTAGCAGCAGTTTTATTTGTGAGTTTGATATTGACAAAACCATTCACAGGTTTGATAATTCCAAGAGGCAATTGTCTTTCTCTAGGTAAAGGAGCTGTTGAGTCATTAACAATTGATTTTTCTGAAGGCTGACTTGGCTGATTTTCAAGAGTATTTGAAGGTAATACGGTCGAAGACTTTTTTTCTTGAGAAGCGGATTTAGGTATAGGAGAATCAAAACGAGGCAACTGTGCTAGGCTGATTGTAGGCCAAATTACACTTAATAGCAATATAAGTATAGGTCTACAAATTGCAATCTTTAGTCCAGTATTTATGTTGAATAACTGATTAATAAACTGCATAATTGTTTAGCTAAACAATCTAATTTTTGTTATTAGTTAAATACCTACTATTATCAGGACTTACGCAGGCAACCCCAGAAACCGGGGTTTTTAGCCAATGTTTATTGTTAAAAATAACGATTTATCCTAAAAACCCGGTTTTTTTGCGTAAGTCCTATTATATCAGGAAAGTGTTATATTAAAAAATCTATGAAAAGTTACGATTGGATTGTAGTCGGAGGTGGTATAACTGGGGCAGCTCTTAGTTATGAACTGGCAAAAAAAGGTTTTGCTGTACTCCTGTTAGAAAAATATTCTACTTTAAAAGGTGCAACTCGTTATAGTTATGCTAGTTTACCCTACTGGTCTGGAACTACAGATTTGACCAATCAACTTTTTCAGGAAGGAAAACAACACCATCATTATCTATCTGAAGAATTACAAACAGATACTCAATTTCGAGAGCTAGATTTATTGCTAACCATTGCCACCGAATATGACCCAGAAAAAATAGCTACTAATTTCTCTAAGTGTAATATTGTACCTCGCCTCATAAGTGTCGAAGAAGCCTGTGAAATGGAACCCTTACTAAATAAACAGGCGATCGCAGGAGCTTTCGCTGTTACCCACGGTCATGTTTCTCCAGAAGCCATAACTTTAGGATACTGTCAAGCATTTATCAGGTTAGGAGGTCAAATTGAAATTTTAGAAGTAACTGGGTTAGTCAAAACTGGCAATAATGATCTGCATCACTACCCCAAACGCATAACCGGAGTCTACACCACAGATAAAACCTATCATGCTGCTAATGTTGTTATTTGTGCAGGTGGAATTTCCCGTCACTTCCTAAAATCAGCAGGCATCCCTACCCGTGTTTATTTCACCCATGCTGAAATGTTAGAAACTCCTCCCGTAGAAGTGCAACTAAATACTCTTGTGATACCAGCAGTAGAGAAACGTTTAAATTCTGAAGCTGTTACAAGTACAATTGAGCTTGAGCAAATGTGGGATGAACCTGGTCACGAGTTTGTGCCATTTAGCTTAGACGCTGGCGCAATTCAATTTAAAAACGGTAGCATCAGAATAGGTCAAATTTCCCGCGTACTCACTGACCCCCAGGCTAAAGTCGATCCTATTCAAAGTGAAACTGCTATGCGAGTAGAGATAGGAAAAATTTTGCCTGCATTAGAAAATTTACCAGCAACCTGGCATCACTGCTTAGTAGCATACAGTGCTGACGACTTACCCCTCATAGGAGCTATTCCTAATCTAGAAGGAATACATATTTTTTCTGGTTTTAGTAGTCCATTCGCACTGGTACCTCCCCTAGCTAAAAGATTTGCTAATTATGTAGCAGGGGAAAATGATGAGATTATCCCACAGCTATCTCCTAGTCGCTTTCTCTAGTTAATTAGGGTTTGCTGAAAAAGTCTTTTTGTTGAAGCAGGGAGTAGGGAGTAGTTAGGAGTCAGGAGGCGTGGGGAATTGGGGAATTATAGAGGAGATAGTCGGATATATTTGTCCCTTGATTTTTCTGTCCTTGTTGCCCAAAATACTAACTTTTTGAGCGTGAAGAGCTGAAAATATGGTACTTTTTTCGATTGTAAAACGGCTTAAACCTTTATATTTCAATGCTTTTATATTTAATCAGCAAGCCCTAATTAGACATCTCCAGAAAAGATGGAGTAGAGAGTAGGGGGACAAATTTGATGTATCTAGTGCGATAATTGATTTTATTTTTTATTGTTGGAGATGTCTATTAGATCTTCTGGTGGTCGTGCATTGTCATTATTTTTGTTAGGGGGCACAGTAGTGGGAGCATCTTGCTCCCGTGCTAGGCATTTCTTGTTCCTTGTATACCATTACTATAGAGAACTACCGTTCTCCTCATAGCTATATTTTGATATCCTTGCCTAACATTCCGTAATCACTATATAATACATCGTATTACATATTATAGATAAACAATCAAGAATAACTAAAAATCAAATATGCCATACGAAAAACTGAACCTCTCAACCCCAAAACCAGTATTGTCTTGGGCAAATCATCGCCTAGAGCATCAAGAACACAAAATGGCCAAAAATGTAGCATCCTTACCATTTGTGTTCAAACACGTTGCTCTAATGCCAGATGTCCATTTAGGTAAAGGGGCATTAGTAGGTTCTGTCATTGCCACAAAAGAAGCAATAATTCCTGCTGCTGTAGGTGTAGATATTGGTTGTGGAATGTGTGCAGTAAAAATGCCTTTTGTTGCCGAGCGACTAGAAGGCAAACTCAAAAAAATCAGACAAGATATAGAAGCAAGTATTCCTGTAGGATTTTCTGACAACAAAGACATAGAAAAATCTGTCACTAACTGGCAGAATTGGAGAAAGTTTAAAGAATTACATCCAGGAGTAAAAAATCTAGAAAGTAAAGCTCTCAAACAAATGGGTTCTCTAGGTGGAGGCAACCATTTCATCGAACTTTGTCTCGATACAGAAAACAACGTTTGGTTAATGTTACACTCAGGTTCTCGTCACATTGGTAATAAATTAGCTCAATGCCATATTGACACTGCCAAGGAATTAGCAAAATTGGCAGATACAAAATTGCCAGATTTAGACTTAGCCTATTTTGTCACTGGTACACCAGAATTTGCAGCTTACTGGCGCGATCTACAATGGGCACAAAATTATGCTCGGTTTAATCGAGATGTAATGATGGCTCGTTTTAAGAGAATAGTTGAAAAGCACTTAGTAGGAGGTAAACCAACAAAACCATTATTAGAAGTTAACTGTCATCACAATTATGCTGAAAAAGAAGTACATTTTGGTGAAGAAATTTATGTAACTCGTAAAGGTGCTGTGCGAGCGCAGAAAGAAGATTATGGAATTATCCCTGGTTCAATGGGGGCAAAATCTTTTATTGTTAAAGGTAAAGGAAACCATGAAAGTTATTGTAGCTGTAGTCATGGCGCGGGCAGGTTAATGTCTCGAACTCAAGCTAAAAAGCGTTTTTCTGTTGATGATTTAGTTAAGCAAACTGAAGGAGTAGAATGTCGGAAAGATGGTGGTGTTATTGATGAAATTCCAGGTGCTTATAAGTCTATTGAAGAAGTAATGAATCAGCAAACTGATTTAGTAGAAATTGTGGCAACTCTTAAACAAGTTGTCTGTGTGAAAGGATAAATTATTTCTCTATTTGTCTATTTGTTTGCTTATCCATAAAAAAACAAAAAGCCTGTTTACGAAATTTGAGAAGCAGGCTTTAATCAATAATAATCTTGGAATAATTAGGAAGAAGATATCAATAAATTAAATATTCTAATATTAACAAAAAAAGAATAAAGATGTCAATCCACTACTGCCAAAAACAACAAAACACCTTTCCCATATATCAGGAAAGATGCTTCATTAAATATTACCCTGGCATCGAGCTATTTTCACATGGGGCGACCCCCAAAGTATCTTCGCCAGCGCTACGTTTCACTTCCGAGTTCGAGATGGATCGGAGTGGGTCCATAGCCTCATAGACACCAGGAATAAAAGAAACAATGAAGGCTGCATAGTCAGAAATCAAAGGTTGAAGTTGAGGTCAAGCCCTCGGTCTGTTAGTGTGTCTTAGCTCCAT
>NZ_JBNHEP010000318.1:0-21961 GCF_050015995.1 Dapis brunnea BLCC-M229
CTAATTCTTTGCCAGTCTCAGCATCCCAGAGGCGGGCGGTTTTGTCATAACTTGCAGTAGCAATGGTTTTACCGTCGGAGCTAAATGCTACTGCTTTTACCTGGCGCTGGTGGTTGAGGGTATGCAGATGATCTGGTAGTTGAGTTAGTCCCTTGCGGATAGCTCCATCGGCTGCATTTTGGGGTAGAAATGAAAACTGACGGTCTAAGAATTTCTTGAAAATTTTCCTCCAACCAGACTCTCGCCACTCTTTAAATTCTTTGACTTTTTTCGTTGACTGAACTCCCAACAAAACACTTGTATCGTAAAAGTTATAATTTCTGGCGACTTCTGCTTCTGCTGCCAACTGACGGGCTAAGGATACTTCAGTATTATGTTTAGCTATCCTTTGTTGTATCCAACTGTAGGCAAATAAACCACTCATAAACAGCAAAGAAACACCCAAAATTTGATTCCGTCTTTGAGCTAACCTCCTAGCTTTTTGCTCCTGTTCAAATTCCCTTTTTTTCCGTTCTTTTTCTTCAACTTCCCAACGCTTTCTCAACTCCTGACTCGCCCTCACAAATTCATAAGCAAATCCATCTAACAAACCCATATCTCCATATTTTGTCACATATTCTTCTGCCTTAATTAACTGCCCTTCTCGCCATAACCAATCATCTTTTTCTCCTTGATTTTTCCATTCTTTAGCATCTGCTTCTATCTTCCTTTCTAACGGCAAAGCTTCTTGATATTCTTCTACCCATTCCCTCAGTTTTTCCCAACTTCTAATTAACTCTTCGTGAATAACGTCTAATAATGTTCCTTTTTCTGATTTGTCTTTGGTAATTAGTCGATTATTTTGGTCTGCTAATTTATTACTTACTTCTGACAAAAGCTCTAAACTATGTAGTTCATTAGGCAAATTTTCTAAGATTACTCGCCTGCGAGTATCTGTTACTTTTCCTGAATGAACTGACTCTTCTCCAGGCTGAACTAATTCTAAAAATATCCGTTTCGCCACCGACTTTTCTTCCTTATTCAGACTCTCAAATACTTCATTCGCTCGCTTTGTCAAAGTACCCTTAATTCCTCCTAACTTTCTATAAGTTGCTAGAGTTAAATATTTACTTTTATCTTCCCCTTGAGTCGCAGATTTCCACAGCACATCCAGAGTATATTGCAGCAGAGGTAAACTTCCTGGATTTCGCAAAAAGTCTTCGGTCATTTGGGCAACTAATCCAGCTTCTACTCCCATCCCTACTAATTCGGCAGGCTTTTTAATTGCTTCCTCTATTTCTGATTTTTCCAGAGGCGTTACTAATAGTTGATGCTCCTTAATTTGAGTTGCTAACCCTGGATATTTTGAACATTGGTCGAGAAAATCTGCCCGCATTCCTAAGATTAAGCAAAGTTTGTTTTGAATGGCTTCATTTCCGATAGCATCCAACAAAAAATCAAAAAATTCTTGTCGTTTTTCGTAAGTTTCACACAGGGTAAAAGATTCTTCAAATTGGTCGATTACCATGATGACTCTTTCGGCTTCTGCTGACTCAATAAACTCGATTAATTTTTCTGTTAAATTCTCTGGTTTTTCTCCTTCTATATTATGGGGATTATTTAATCCCCCCCCGCCCACCTTTGTAAGGGGGGAGCTTTGAATTTCTCCCTTTGTAAGGGGGGAATCTTCAAAGTCCTCCGCTTCTAAGGAGGCAATCTTCAAAGTCCCCCTTTCTAAGGGGGATTTAGGGGGATTTTCACTCTCCTTTTTAAGGACAGAGCCTTCAAAGTCCTCCGCTTCTAAAGAGACAACCTTCAAAGTCCCCCTTTCTAAGGGGGATTTAGGGGGATATTTTATAATCGCTTTTTGCAGATTTTCTAGAGGAGTTGCAGTTGGTGTAAAAGGGTTAATATAAAGCCATCTATCACTCCCCGATATTTTCTGCCCCCGCTTTAATTGATATAACAAACCTGCTCTTAATAATGATGATTTTCCACTGCCGGAAGCTCCTAATACTGCTAGAAAATTATTAGTTCTTATTCTGTCTATTAATTCATCTGTTAGTCTAGTTCTACCATGAAAAAATACCGCATCTTTTTCCTGTTGTGTAAAATAAGATAAAGCACGATAAGGAGGTGTATTTTTCCAACGTTCATCTATGGGTTGAGTCGGAGTATTCGTAGTCAGAATAATCGCATCTCCTGAATTATGAAATACAGGAGCTTGAGCAGTATCCACCATATTCTTTTGGATAGAATCTGCCAAAATATAGTTAGTTACCCAACCATCTATAGAACTTTCTGGATTCAAACCTTTAAGTAATCTAGACGTAAACATACCATGTGTTCCGTCTAGTTGTTCCATACTTGTTTCAAAGGAACGAGATGCAGTTATAAAACAACGACTGATTTCTTTTCCACTACCAGGATCTGCTTCTTCAAAGTTTAATAATTCTCCACTAAAACAACAGTCTAACCACACTATTTGTTTCTTGACTGGACTCTTTTGTAATAGTTCTTTAAACCAATTTAAAGAGATGCCATAAAAGTTTCTTTTTGGTTGAGCATCACTGGTGACTAAAAACCCTTCTCTCACACCTCCTTCTGTGGTAATATAACCATGTCCGGCAAAGAAGAATAAAGCTACATCAGGAATTTCATTTTTGGAGGTAGGATTAAATAGATTACTAATCCTTGGTTGCAGGTCTTTGCTTTTAACTTTGCCATTTAAAGTATATATTTCTCGACCTTTTTCGTCATAGCCTTTTGGCAAACGTTGTACATGAAATTTGCCATATTTTTCTAACATGGAGGCAATAGCTTCCGCATCATGAATAGGAACTTTGAGGTTTAAGCTTCTATCATATATGTGGTTATTAACTCCTACAACTAAGGCTTCTATACGCATCGTTAAAACTACTTACTAATAATAATATTCTTTTGTTATATTGTACTTTATATTGTCACTTTGAGTTATAATATTTTCCAGTTATTGCCCAAACTTAGATTTAATACTTATGGGGATTAAAAATTTCAGAAGTCAGAAGTCAGAAGCGACTGTGTAATTCTGAGGAAACCTCAGAATGTAAGACATACTCAAGACACTCATAAATTGTTTTTGTAACGGGGATAGGTGAGCAACCCTCCAAAAAACATTTCGCCTTTAAAAGCGGGTTTTAAGACCGAATTATAGCAATCAGGAATGAGATTTGAGAATTGAGGTGTTCCTTAAAAGGATAGAATATAGCAGTTATCTTATGAATAAGATACATTTTCTTCTTCCCAGTTAAGTGTTCCCTAAAAGTCTCCAATATCTCACAAATCAAATCATATTGCTATATTTTGATAATTGATTGAGTTGATTGAGTCGAAATTAAAAACCTTAGCTTGACTACAGAAAAAATAAACTACAAAAGGATACTGAACATGGATAATTTAATGGACAAAGACAAATTCTTATTATCTCTGGTGTATGCCATCCAAGAGTTAGATACTCCTTTAAATTCAGAGGAAACAGAACAACTCCAAGATGTTTCTGAACAATTAGCTGATGACCCCACTGCTTGGGAAATCTATACTAAACCTATGGTAGAGGAAATAATTAGCAACAACTCATCTCTAAATAAAGTCTTTCCAGATGTTCAGTCAAAGCTAGAAAAAATTGACGAAATTCCTCAAGATTTTTTCCCTACTGCCGAAGATTTAGCAACAGCAACTCCGGCAAACAATCAACCCCAGGAACGCCCTCTTCCCAGGATTAGTTCTGCCGATTTAAAAAATAATGAAATTACCAATATGTGTATCCAAGTTATCTCATCGACAGAGCCATCAGAAACAGCTAAAAAAGTTAGTAAGTTGGATAAATTATTAAATTTAATTAGTCAAAAGTAGTCAGACAATAAATAATTTGTGTAGTTAACTAACACAGCTAATTTTCTGCATTATATCATTGCTATGGGGCGGGTTTATCTAATCAAATATTGATATTATTAATTTAAACTGGAACCCGCACCTACTAAGCTAAGATGCATTTAAAATGCGTCTTAGCAAGTCAGAAGTCAGAAGTAATAAGTCAATGGAATTTTTTGAAGGATTTAGTCAATTCGTCAAAGAAAAGTATTTTTTGCAGATCGAAAGAGATTTAGAAAATTTTGATCATGGATTGGAATTATTACAAGGTAATATTAACGCTATCCGCAGCCAAATAGAAATAGAAAAAGCGAAGAGCGATCGCGACTTTAAAGAATTAATTGCTGTGGTAGGTACTGGAGTAGCTGTTGCTGGTTTAACAGGAGATAATGCAATAACAGAATGCAAGTCTATGTTCGGCGATAAATTTTTCCTTTGTCAAAATACATTGCTATATAAATTTATATTAGTTTTAATTGCTTGTTTATTAGCTTGGTTTGTCAGAAAATATATATTAAAGCGATCGTAAATTGTTTTGACCTCTCCCCCAACCCCTCTCCTGCAAGGAAAGGGGAGAAACTCCCCCTTCCCTGGGAGGGAAGGGGGTTGGGGGGTTAGGTTTTTTACTCAGCTTTTAACCAACCAAAAATTCCAATTCTTGATTTATTTCTGCTGATAAATTCTTTAATAACTGCAGTTTATTTCTTAACTTTATTACCTCTGCTGACTGCTCACTCACAGGAACTTTAATAACTTTTTCTGCTATTGCTTCATATTCCTCAACTGCTTTTAAAGTTACAGTACTAAAACGACTTAAATAATCTCTAGCCGCATTAGCATAAGCTTGTTTTACTTCCTCTTTATAACTTGCTAAATTTTGCGATTTATTCTGTTTATTATCGCTCAAAAGATAGGTCGCCCCACCAACAACTGCAGCACCCATCGGACCTCCTAATAACCAACCTATTCCAGAGGCGATCGCTATATTTCTTAGACCACCTGATTTTTTTGTTTCTGATGGGGGTGGGGTTGGCAAAAAAACTTTTGGAGCTTCAGGAAATGTAATTATTAATTCCTCTGTTTCTCCTGATTGAAAAAACTCACAAGCTTTATCCATCCACTCAAAAATTTCTTGTTTATATTTCAAAGCTTCTGGTCGAAATTTTTCCGACTCCCAAATATTGAAAGTTCTCTGTTCCAAAACTATAGCTAATTCAAATTGATACCTTTCCAAAAGCTTAGTTAAAGATAGCCAACTCTGGAAATTTGAACTACTCTTCTGGAAACCTTCTTTAATTAATTTTTCTGCTCTTTTTTGAATCTCAAACTTTTCACTTTTCCGCTCTTGAATAGCAATTAACTCTTTAATTACCTCCTTACTATTAGCCTCCATTACTTGACATAACTGAGAAGCGATCGCCCCTACCCTAGATAACTGAATATTTGTCTTTTCCCCATAAACTTCAACAATACTTTGTAAAGCAGATTCAAAAGTAGCTAAACCCGTTGTTTGTGCAACAGAAACATCACCTTTTAACCGCCCCCGCAAAGCAGGCAAAGCATCAACCCGATACAAATTACTAATATTATTCGGTAGTTCGGAGCGAAAACTTTCTGCTACAAACCGCATTCTATTAGAAACCTCTTTTTGTTCCTCAGCCTCCAACAAATTCATAAAATTAACGACAAAAACCACAGTCTTAATACCCCGTTCCCCCAACCAATCTCTGAGATTTTCTCGCTCACCCAAAGTAATCAAATTTCTAGCATCTAAAACCTGCACTACTAGATCGGCAGTTAATAATTTTTCCTCAACCAAAATATTCTGAGCTTCCCTATCATTAGTTCCTGGTAAATCCAAAAATTCTACCCCTCTTTCCAGAAAAGAATGAGGGCAATAAACTTCTACTGAAGTTACATCATCTCGCATTTGCCGATTATCATCTAGCACAGCATATTCTTTAAGAATATTTGTACCATTGGCATTAATGATACTCCCATCTTTCAACTGAATTCTTGTTTGTAACTCTTTGCCATATTTGACATAAATTGCCGCTCCAGTAGTGGGAATTAAATCGATAGGTAATGTTCGTTCTCCTAACAAAGCATTTAGGAGAGTAGATTTACCATAATTAAACGGAGCAAAAACAGCAATTTTAAAAGAAGGGTTTGCCAGATACTCACAGATAGAAATTACATCTTTTCTCAATTGAGAATCTGGCTCAAGTTCTAAAATTCCTAGAGCAGAATTAAAATAGTTTGTCAGGTTTTGGTAATTTTCTTTTTGCTGCATTTCAATTCAGTTATAAGTTAAAAGTTATCAGCTTTATCAGTTATCAGTTATCAGTTATCAGCTTTTTCAGTTATCAGTTAGCCTCCTGTTGGAGGAACTGCGTTAACAATACTTCCTGCTGAAACTTCCTTTTTTATGTTAAAATTGTACCCTTAGCTTAAATATCTTAATATCCTATGAGTATTGTAATCCCGAACGAGATTATAAAAGCAACAGGAAAAAGTGAAAAATTGTTGCAATTAGAACTGGCAATTATCATGTTTAGAGACTATCAAATTAGTAGTGCTAAAGCAGCGAATTTTGCTAACTTATCTTTAATTGAATTCCGTCAAGAACTAGCTAAAAGAAATATTTGTGTGAATTATGATAGTTCGGATTTTCAACAAGAACTACAAACATTAAAAATGTTGGGTGAACTATGATTGTTGTTAGCAATACTTCCCCTATTACTAGTTTGTCAGCTATTGGCTATCTTAACTTACTCCATGATATTTATGACACAATTATTATTCCGGTAGCTGTTTATGAAGAAATGACAGGATTAGGTTATACAGTACCTGGTACAATTGAAGTTCAAACTTTATCTTGGATAGAAAAACGTGAGTTAAAGAATCGGTTATTAATGGAAGAGTTAGAGAATGAATTACATCGAGGAGAATCAGAAACAATAGCTTTAGCAGTTTTTTTTAGGTGCTGAACGAGTAATTATAGATGAAAACCCAGGTCGAAAAAAAGCCATTAGTTTAGGGTTGAATGTCATTGGTGTTTTAGGTATATTGTTAATTGCTAAACAAAGAAAACTAATTACCAAGATTCAGCAATTAATGGATGATTTAATTGCTAAAGCAGGTTTTCGTATCAATCAGGGATTGTATCTAGATGTATTAAAGTTGGCACAAGAAACTAACAAAGGCTAATAACTAAAATTATCTGAAAATACATAAGTAGTTGTGCAAAATTAATTTCCTAGTTGAGAGAGAGAACAGGGTTACTATAAATTAGACAATTCTACGAATTTAGAAACTCCTTTAAATTCAGAGGAAAAAGACAGTCTTCCCTCTTCCTTTTTCCTTCTTCCCTCTTACTACTCCCTACTCCCTACAAAATTATGATAGATATTTTCAACTTTTTCATACTCGGATGAGATATCTTTTTCTAACTGTTCAAACCTGGCTAATTCTTCTCCACGATTAATTTCTCGTTCCTCTTTTTGCTTAACTAAATTATCTAATTCACTCTGGCGAGATTGAATATCATCATTTATCCTTTCACTCACTTCTTGCTCATAACTATCAAAGCATTCTTTAATTGCATCATAGACTGGTTGCCACTGTTCTTGAGCAACTTGAGGTAAATGTTTTACCAGTTCCTTTTTAGTTACTTGAACTAATTGCTTTTTGGCTTGATCTGCTTGCATTACTCCCACTCCTAAACCTAATAATGCTAAACCAACCGGACCTAAAGTTATCCCAGTTATTGTACCAATAATTGTTCCTATTCCAGCCACAGTAACTAAGTTTAATAAAATATTTTTCCAGTCAAAACCAGCTCCTGCCATTGCCATTCCAGCAATATTTCCTCTGGCTAAAGAAAATAATCCCATCGCCCATTTTGCCCAAGTAGGAGAGTCATCTTCTTCACCATAACTGCTGAAAGAATTAACTTTTTTCCCGGTAATTTTTTCAGTAATTTTATCTGTAACTTTACTGTAAAAAGCACCATAATGAGCAGCCATTCTTGATAGTTCTAAAAATGCTGCATCCATTTCATTTTCCACAGTTATCGTCCAGTCAGCTAATTTATCATTAATATATTGTTCAAATGCTTTTTTTAGTTCTGCTTCAAACCCTTCTCGTTTCTCTTTATTCAGAAAATCCATAAAGTTTAAATCTGGCTGATAACGCAAAAAGTCAGCCTCAAAAGTATCGCCTAAATTTAAAACATAAGAGCGAAAAGAATCAGCCACAACTTTAGCTTTATTATCCCGAACCATTCTAATTTCCTTTTGAAATTGGTCACGAATTTCTGTGAGTTTTTTAAACTCCGGTTCCACAGAATTAATCCTAGCTTTTAACTCATTTACATCCTCATCTAACAAAGGCTTTCTTCTAGCGATCGCCTCCCGAACATGACTATTAGCTTGACTAGCTAAAGTCTGAGCTTGTCGAAATTCTTGAACTGCTCTTTCCTTAGTTAAAAAATTATTCAAAGCACCCATAAACTCTGGAAAACCTGTTCCCTCTAGAGAAGCAAAATTATCTTTTATCCGCCGTCGCAAAGCAGGCAAAGCAGATATTGTAAATACCCTTTCTTGATAAATATCTTTACCATCAATTACACAATATTCAGCAAAATTAGCATGAAAAACCTTTCTAACTTTTGCCTCTGCTTCCTCTAATTCCTCCTCATCATCTGGGTCAATTAAACTTTCTCTAATTTGGTCGAAAGCATTAATCAGAAAAAATACACTCAAACCCCTATTTTTAAGATAATTTTCTAAATAACGACGTTCCCCCAAAGTACAAGGTTGAGTTGCCCTCATCACAAACAAAATGGCATGACAATTATTAATATATCCCAGAGATAATTCATTCCTGGCCTCCGTATCATTCAATCCCGGACTATCAACAATTTCTATACCCTTTTCTAATAGTGCCAAAGGATATTCAACCACAGCATAATCAACATCAGGAAAAGCTTGTTTATTCTCCTTTTCTAATCTTTTCGCTTCTGCCGGATCGATTGTATAATTACGCTTAAAAATTTTAAAATCTAACTCTTCAGGACTTTTCCCATCATTAAAATGAACAGTTACTTTTTTCTCCGTTCCATAGCGCAAAATAGTTAATAAAGCCGTGCAAGGATTAACATCACTGGGAAGAATATTTTCACCAATTAAAGCATTTAAAAAAGTGCTTTTACCCCGTTTCATATCTCCCAAAACCATTAATCGAAATACACCCTCTCGGAGATTTTTACTAGCAACCTTAATATCCTCTATTTCTCTTGCTAAACCCAACTCACCAGAACTTTGTTTCCCTGCTAATTCTGCTACTTCTAAAGTCTCAGACATTTTTCCTAAACCATCAGCAACCTTAGCACGGACTTCCGCTACTTTTGCCAAATCTTGAATAAAACTTTCAGCTTCTATTTTGTTAGTCATATTGTTTTTATTTTCTAAAAGAATAGGTATAGCTTTAAGCATTCAGCTATCAGCTATCAGCTCAAATCAAAACTATTGGCTTTCATTAATAGATAATGAATAATGGATAATTACCTCTGGTTAAAACCAAGAGGATTGAAGATCAGGAAATTTTATTAATTAGACCTCTCCAGAAAATAAACTTGCTATTTATTTAAGAAAAGCTATAGTTGTAAAATTCACTCCCCGAAATCATTTTTCGTATCTTTTTTATGAAAATATATTCCCTGTTCCCTGTTCCCTACTAGTTGCAAAAAATCTATATCTTTTTCACGCCTATGTCTATTGATAATGGATAATGAAAACTATCTCTAATTATCAATTATCCATTGAAAAGGAGAGGCTTTAAACCTTTGGGGATTAATTATCAATTATCCATTGGTAAAAGATTTCACTTTTATCAATGTCCTAACACTTTTTTGTAGTGCTATAACAAGGAACAAAAAATATACTTTGATACTTGAGCTAAGCATTAAGATAACACAAAATAGTTTTTTCTCTCTTCCTTCTTCTTGACAGCGCTTTTTATGATTCGTAGACCAAAAAGTAGGTATGAAATACAAAAAATTTTGCTACTTACTAATCACCTAATCACCCCATCTGCTCTTTTTAATGCGGTTCATTGACCTGATGGTTGTGATGTGAGGTCATGTATCTGAAAAACACTTTAATATCAAATCCCGATAATTATATGAAATACAAAAAATTTTGCTACTTACTAATCACCTAATCACCCCATCACCCAACTGACTATAACCACTCCGCTTGTTGCTGTAAACAAGCCAAAGCAACCTCAGTTTCCACTTGAGTAAACTCATTATAAAATCTACTCACACTTAGAAATGGGTGAGGAGTTTCTAAAACAATTAAGCGATCGCAACATTTTCTCAAAGGTTGAAGCAACTCTGGTGGCGCAACTGGTACACAGATCCAAACAGCATTCGGTTTTTGTAACTGAATAGACTTAACTGCAGCTACCATCGTCATTCCTGTAGCTATTCCATCATCAACCAAAATTACTAACCTATCTAGAGAACTAATTTCAGCCTTTCCAGCACTCAGCTTTTCTAATTGAGATAAAGCTTTTTGCTGTGCTTTTTCAATCAAAGCATATTGAACTCGTAAACTCCGTGGTTTCTGCTTTGACCAAACTATACAACCATCTGCTGTCACAGCTCCGAGGGCTAATTCTGGATTAGACGGTAAAGTAATTTTCTTCGCCACCACTACACTCAATGGGCAACCCAACCGACGAGCAACTGGCACTGCCACTGGCAACCCTCCTCTTGGCAAAGCGTAAACAATGGGGTTTAATGGCCAATCTCTGGTCAACTTTTCATGACAAAAGTTGGAAAAAATAACTCTGGCCAATTTTTCTCCGGCATCAGGGCGATCGCGAAAGATATGGATAGATGACATAATTCTGCCCTCCAACTACTGGTACTGGACTGAAACGCCTAAAAATCTAGGTTGGGTAGAACGATAGTAAAACTTAACACCAGCAAGTCTTTATTAGTTTACTCTTACAGGAACCAAGCTAGGGTTCCTCAACCTCACCTTATTGTTACATTTTAACTAATGGCCTTGAACTTGAGACTTTCTATTTACTTTTGAGTTTTGACTTTTGAGTTTTAACTTCCCTCCAACTATCAGTTAAAGTTTCGATCAAATCTTACTTTTGAGCTTTTACTTTTGACTTCCCTCTAACTGTCAGTTAAAGTTTTGCTCGAATCTTACTTTTAACTTTTAACTTTTAACTTTTAAATTCCATCTAATTATCAATTAAAGTCTTGCTCGAATCTTACTTTTAACTTTTATAGTCATTTCAGTTTAGATTGAGACGAGTGTTTCTTCCCTTGAAAGGGTTTCAGCCGAAAAAGTATTTCATTCTTATTTTAAATGACTATAACTTTTGACTTCCCTATTATGTCTAGCGAAAAACAACTCAGTCTCTTAACTTCTCTGAAACTGTCAGTTAAAGTTTTGCTTAAATCTTACTTTTAACATTTGACTTTCCTCTAACTGTCAGTTAAAGTTTTGCTCAAATCTTACTTTTAACATTTGACTTCCCTCTAACTATCAGTTAAAGTTTTGCTCAAATCTTACTTTTAACTTTTAACTTTTAACTTTTGAGTTTTAACTTCTCTGAAACTGTCAGTTAAAGTTTTGCTCAAATCTTACTTTTAACTTTTAACTTTTGAATGGGTGAGTTCCCTATTATGTCTAACGAAAAACAACTCAGTCTCTTTGACTGGTCAAATAATGATGACTCCTCAGACTCTGACTCCGACTCTAGCCTCATTCCCACAGATGCTAAAATTCCTATTCCATTAGGAACATATCAAACAATGGAGCAAATAGCTATTCATTGTAACCAATGTCATAGATGTGAACTAGGAGAGAATCGGACTAACGCTGTTATTGGTAGAGGCAACCCCCAGGCAGAAATTATGATTATTGGAGAAGCACCCGGTCAAAATGAAGATGAACAAGGTTTACCATTTGTGGGAAAGTCTGGGCAACTGCTAGATAAAATTTTGGAGTCCGTGGAGCTGAGTAGCGATCGCCACGTTTATATTTCTAATGCTATTAGATGTCGGCCACCGGAAAACCGGACTCCTACTCTCAAAGAGATAGAAGCTTGTAAACCCTACTTATTAGAGCAAATACGTCTTGTCAACCCGAAAATTATTCTCTTAACTGGAGCAACAGCAGTTAAAGCTTTGACTGGTGATAAGCGAGGTATTACTAAAATTCGGGGTCAATGGATGGAGTGGGAGGGGCGACTTTGTATGCCTATTTTTCATCCAGCTTATCTTTTGCGTAACCCTTCTAGGGAACCTGGTAGACCAAAGTGGTTAATGTGGCAAGATATTCAGGCAGTTAAGCAAAAGTTAAATGAATTAGAGGGTGAAAATAATTAATTCTATAGATTTTTGAACAAAGTCTTTTAGTCAATCTCTGAATAATAATTCTGTTTTCTCAAGACAATTACTTAATAAATAATAGTTGATAGTTAATAGCTGAGGGCTGAATGCTGATTCTAAATTTCTGGTAAAGGTAATTCAATTAATTTATTTTTTGAAGATAAACCTGATTTAATTGTAATTTCTGACTTTTTCACATTAAACTTTTTTGCCAATAGTTTAATTAATTCTTGATTAGCTTTACCATCCACAGGAGGAGATTTCAAACATACTTTTAAACTGCCATCTGCTTCAGCTTCAACACTTTGTTGTTGAGAATTTAGTTTAACTTTTACTTTTAAAATAGCCATAGTTAAGTAATAATTACGGTTTGCTGAAAAAGTTTTATGGGTGAGGGTAGGAGTCAGGATAAATAATAATTATAGAAGATGTAGGAGGAATAAATTTTACTCTATTTTTTTCTATTATCTGCTAAAAATTATCACTTTTTGTACCTCTTAGTAAGGGAAAAACTTGCAGTTTTTTTCGCCGAAAAAAAGGTATTATATAGAATCCGGTTATATAATATATGTTGATAATTCTATAATTACTTCAATCTCCGAATCTCCCCATCTCCGAATCTCCCCATCTCCAAATCTCCCCATCTCCGCCAACCATATAATAAGTATTCAACCGGATTTGATATTAGTATTCATCTCTAAATCCTCGATTAAAATACTAGAAATTTGGTAAGTCTGACGACAATTTTTCGAGCTTTTAAGAAACTCACATTAAAGCGTAAAAACATTGTACAGTAGCCAAGGAGCAACAGAAAAAGTACAAAAATCTAGAATAGAATACTTGGAAAAAGTAAAAGATATAGACCTAAAAAATTTAGTGTTTTTAGAGAATGCTTGTAAAATCAAGTATTAAGAGAGCAAATAGTGACTAAAATCTAAAAGTAGCAAAACTTAAAGAGATTAAAATCAGGTATATAGAGAGGTAGAAAAGTACATATATTCCTAGATTTTTAAGTGATAAATAGTTGTCTCGATTTCTTCATCCTTATTCCCTATTCCCTATCTCCTTTTTATATTTCCTGATACATTCAATCTCTTATCTCATGTCTGGATAATTAGCTATAAAAAAACTTTCTCCTCCTTATACCTTAAAATTCCCTCCTCTTCCCTCCTGACTCCTGTACAGGCGATTCGCGAATCGCCCGTACGATTCCTGAGGACTCCATTTTTATTTATAACTATTCAACCGGACATGATATTAATTATTGATGTTTTTACCGGATAATTAATTATTAAATTATTAAATAATTAAACAGTTTAGGTTAAAAGCTTCCCCTTTCAAGGGGAAAAAAATAAATTTTTTCGGCGTTGGTCAATCCTCTCCCTAAAAGGGAGAGGTAATTATCCATTATCCATTATCCATTATCCATTATCCATTATCCATTAATGAATTCTCCCCCAGTTATACCAATTCCCAAAAGCATTGCTATACTTAGGTCGCACTTCAGTTATTAAGAAATTAACACAAGTCGAAATCACTTTTTTGCTAAAAATAGCCCAGTTAATGTTTATTATTCTTATGTTGTACGGACGTTGCATGCAAACTCCCCAAACTCCCCACACTCCCGAAACTCCCCACACTACCCACACTCCCCAAACTCTCCACACTCCCCACACTCCCGAAACTCCCCACACTCCCCACACTCCACACCCGATCGGGTATAGCATTCTTTTTGAGAAATGGTATTACCTACTCCCCTACTTAAGAAAATGTAGAAAAGTTTTTGAGAAATGCTATTACATAAGGTTGATATAGTTAATTTGAAATAGTTTTCAAGTTTGGGTAGTCAAAATGAGCCAAATTTCTGCAAGAGTTGAGAATTTACCAGCATCTCCTTTTGTAACATTTGCTGCACTAGGAAGTAAATGTGATAATGTTATTAGCTTTAGAAGTGGTTCTCCTGGTCACGGATTAATTCCTGGAGTTCAATTAGCTATTAATGAAGCTAGGTCAATAGATATATCTCTTTACCGCGTACCACACTATGGTTCACCCAAAGCACGAAAAAATGCAGCTCAATACTTTCAAGAGCGCTATGGTTTAGAATTTGACCCCAGTCAAGAAATTAACATCACATCAGGTTTTACCCACCTATTTTACTGCCTTTGTACAACAATTCTAAATCCAGGGGATACTGTACTTCTCATCGAACCTACCTTTCCCCAATACCAACAACCTATAGAATTAACTGGGGCAAAAAGAGTAATTATTCCCACAAAAGAAGAAGATAATTGGAAGCCAAAACCAGAGGCAATTAAAACAGCATTTGAAAATTATCCAGATGCTAAAATGATTGTTTTAAATTATCCAAATAATCCTTCTGGAGCTGTTCTGACTGAAGCAGACTGGAATACAATTATTGATACCTTAATTGTAGAAGTTGATAGACGAACAAAAGTAGGAGGGACACCACTATTAGTATTGAGTGATGATGCTTATGTTCCATTATTTCATCATCAAGATAGCCATGAATATGCCACCCTGGGAGCAACATTACAAAAAAGACTAAATTTAGCCCAAAGCTCCGAAAAATATTCTCTAGAGCAATTGATTAAATCATTTTTCATTATTTGTACCTTATCAAAAGAAGGGGTAGGGGGCTTATTGTTAGGTATGGGAGCTACCAAAAATACTAAGTTGCTGGAATTTTTGAGAACTACTCAAAAAGCAACTGTTATTAGTTCTAATGCTTTAGGAGAAATAGCTTTAAGCGCAATAATTCAACCAGATCCACACAATACCCTAAAATGGGCGGGTAAGCTCTACGCTAGTCGCTTAAATCAATTAGCTTTGGGACTAAATTCTATATTTGAAAAACATGGCCTCTTGAAAGTTTTTAATCATCGACCAGCAAGTTTTTTCCCACCAGCAGGAATGTATCTTTATACAAATTTTTCTCACTTAAAGGGTTTAAAGGTAAGTGTAGATTTTCTGGAACGTATACGGACTTTAGTTGAAGGGAAATTCGATTTTCGATCGCTATTTTGTCAAAATCAAATCAATACGAGCTTAGATGTGGGATTATGGTTATTGCTGGAAGCTAGAGTTAACGCAGTACCAATGGGAAAACCAGAAGATTGTTATATACGATTCTCTGTGAGTTTACCACAAGCTATTGTAGAAAGTTCTCCTCAAGCAACCGATCGCCAAAAGACGGAAGAGAAAGGAGAAAAGCTGATAAGTCAGGCATTAAATCAAATTGACCAAAGTTTACAAGAATTTCTGCCATTTTGATTGAAGGAATCTAAATATGATAAGAAAGCAGTTAGATGTTATAGAACTAAAGCTTGAGACACAAAGAGCGATCGCTGATTATTTAATAGATGTGGCAAGTAAAGGCTATGATGTCCAAGAGTTCGACCCTCGGATGAAATATGGAGGGACAAAACTTTCCCTATCCCAACAAGAGGGTTATTATCCAAATTGCAATCTGACTGTTCTGAAAAAATTAGGTTATGCTATTAGCGAAATTCTACAAGAGAATGGAGAACAGGAAGCTTTAGATTGCTTCAAAGCTTATCGGCAATTGTTTTCATCAGCTAGTAAATGCCAAGAAGGCAATGATGATTCTATTTCCTATGTTCAAAAAATCAAAATGCTGCCAGACGATCTGTTTTTGGATATAGATCCTGCCGATCTGATTTCCCCAAATGGATTTAGGATTCCCGAACACTTAAATACTTGGGAAGAGATTCAGAAATATTCAGCTAAATTAGTTGTGCCCAAATTACTATTGGGGGCAATTTGTGGCCTTCATAATCAATTCCCCTGGATGGACTTAGATATGGACCTCAACTCCACAATGCACACTATGCGACCAGATCCAGATAAATATGATGTTAATGCTGGATATGGAGGAGGTTCTATTAAGCAACATACTGATGGTTATTGGAATGAGCAGACTAATGTGCCTCTAATTATTGTTTTTCTGAGTATTAGCAATCCTAATCGAGAACCAACAGGTTTTATTCCTGTAGAAGCTATTTTCCGGATTCCATCTCCAGAGTTACCAATTTACCACGACTGGCTAGCAGTTTTCCAAGACTTAATACCAACAGAGCAAACTCCAGAAAAATTTGTCAAATGGGTAGTTGAGCAAACAACTAAACCTCAGTTTTCCTTCGTGATGGGTGTATTGGGTGGAGATGCTAAACGAGGTGTCTATGAAACTCCACTTTTAGAAAAAGACCCAAGTTATGGTGGCTATTTATTCAGAGCTAAATCTACATTTCAATCTTCTAATCCAAATGCTAGTCCAGTTGTAGAGTTTACTAATCGCATGATTGAGTTTTTGGGAAGTCAGCAACTGTCAGATACATATTTGGAAGTTTCCCTATCCCCAGGAGAAGTTTATTTGGCTCTCAATGGTTCGGGATTATCCATTGATTTGAATCCTAAATACGAACAAGATAACTATTTTTATCCAGTTAAGGGAGCAGCAACTATTCATGGTAGAGGTAAATTATCAGCAATTCAAGGAAAAATTGATCGAACTTTAGCACGGGGTAACAGTTTACTTTCTTCTGAAAGAACTTTCTACAGTCCAGAAGATGGAGCAGAATTACTTTTAGAAGAAATGAAAAAATGTTCTCCTAATCCTCAGCAAATATCTCTGGATAGAAATCGTTTCTTTCCAGACAAAGGAGTTGTTAGTAAACTTCTCCAAGAAGGGATTCGTGGTAACAAGTTAAAACGATAAAAAGATAGAATTCAGAATTGGTAAATTTACTTTTTTTATAGCAGTTTTCATTAATATAGAGTACAGAGATTTGGGTTTAAAGGAAGAAGGAAGAAGGAAGAAGTAAGAAGTTTTGTAGTCTACCTTTGTGAAAACCGCTATAATTCTAAATTCAACATCCTAATAGCAGTTTGATAAATGTTTGCTACAAATATCTAGGTTTTTTTAGGAGTCAAGACTTGTAGGGGCGATTCGCTTTTGCGCAGCATTCCGTAGGAAATTACCCCTACAGGAGTGAGAATAAATAGTTTAGATGCCATTCTTAGTTCATAAATTATTGAATTTGTCAAAGGGACATCTCCTTTCATTAATGGATAATTGATAATGGATAATTGATAATTACCTCTGGTTAAAACCGTTCTTGATTGAATCTAAGGAAATATTATTTCTTCTCTTGGTCGATTGAATATGGCGTTTCGGCTGTCGCCGACATGAAAAGCGTTCGCGGCTCTGTAAAGAGCGGGAGACCTCGCCATCTCTCGACCGCTTTTTTCTCCTTAAAAGGAGAGGCTTTAAACCAGAATTATTTAATTATTAATTATTAACAATTAATAATTCGGTAATATTAAATCTGCTTGCAATGGAAGTGTTATAATAAACCGGGTTTTTCGGAGGTAGATGTTTTACCGCGGGGGATTTAAAACAAACCCTATTTCTATGCTTTTTTATTCCAATAGTTATCAGAAACAGAGTTTCTCGGAGGTAGATGTGTTGCCGCGGGGGATTTAAAACAAACCCTGTTTCTATGGTTTTTAAGAAACCTGGTTTCTCGGAGGTAGATATTTTACCGCGGGGGATTTAAAACAAACCATGTTTCTATGATTTTTTATTCCAAAACTACCGGATTTGATATAAGGTATTTTTATCGCCCTTATTATTTGTAAAATTCTTTTTTTTACGCTTGGTATAATAGAATAATCTTGGAAAAAAAATGGGTATTAAAGAGAGAGTAAATCAAGTTTATAGTTCTAATAATCATCAATAACTTAGGAAAAATTATGATATATGAGTAGATGAATATGAGCAAGATTCAATGGGAGATTATGACTATTTATTACCGAAAAAAGTAGCAGATTTCGTACTCAAATATATCCCTGAAAGTGGCAAAATTTTAGATGCTAGTTCCGGTACAGGTTTGGCTGGTAAAGTTCTATATGACTATGGCTACACTAACTTAGTGGCGATTGATATTTCTGAGGAAATGTTGCACAAAGCACGTCATTTCAGTTATCAGTTATCAGCAGTACCTCCAGTAATAGGGAGGCTTGAAATGGGAAATTTTCTTCTCTTGGTCGATTAGATATGGCGTTTTGCTGGCGCATAACTTCGTTAACGGCTGTCGCCGACATGAAAAGCGGAGCGGCTCTGCACTTTTCGGGAGACATCGTCATCTCTCGACCGCTTTTTATCCCCTTGAAAGGGGAGGCTATTGACCTTATTTATTCGGTCAGAAAAATATTTACACTGAACTATACAAGCAATTTTTGGGAGAAATTTTAGATTTTTCTACTAACTTTTTTGATGCAATTATCTGTATTGGTGTATTTACTTATAATCATGCACCAAGTTCTGCTTTTGATGAGTTGATTCGTATTACCAAGCAAGGAGGTTATATTATTTTTACCATGGGTCCTAACTTTTATGAAATTAACCAAGATTTCCAAAGGAAAATGACTGCATTAGAATCATCTAGTCAATGGAAATTTTTAGAACGTGGGCAGAAATATTATTCCCATCCTAATACGAATTCTGATACTATTTTGGAAGTATGGACGTATTGGGTTATGTAAAATATAGAATTCATAATTGGTAAATTTACCTTTAATTTTAAATTAAGCATTTTAAATTCTCAATTCTACATTTTAAATATTACCTCTCAATAAAGCAATGTCGAATTTTTCAGTAATTGATAGCTTTAATCAAGTTTACTTTAATAGCAAAGATATAGATTTGTTTTACCAAAGAGTATCAGGAGAACATACTCATTGTGGTATCTTTGAACATCCTGATGAAGATTTGCATATAGCCAAGAAGCGAACTACAGAATACATGGCATCTCTATTAAAAATAGACAGTAAAAGTCACTTGCTTGATTTAGGTTCTGGGTATGGTGGAGCAGCAAGATACTTAGCTACAAAATATGCTTGTCAAGTATCTTGTTTGAATCTTAGCGAAGAGCAAAATGCGATTAATATTGAACGTAATCAAGAACAAAAACTTAGTAATTTGATTAATGTATACCAAGGTAGTTTTGAAAATTTACCTTTTCCTGAATCTACATTTAATGCAGCTTGGGCGCAAGATTCTTTTTACTACAGTGATACTCAATTACAAGCTTTTAGAGAAGCACATCGAGTTTTAATTAAAGGCGGTGAATTTTTGGCTTGTACCTATTTCTTCACTGGCGATCGCCCTTCGGAAGCAGACATAAATAAGGTAATGAACTGGTATACGGGAGGAATTCACAAAGTATATTTCTTGCATATAGACGAGTATCGAAAAGTTGCCCAGGAAATTGGAATGTCTGAAGTTCAAATTATTGAATTAACAGATAATATTTCCCTGAACTACTTACAACTGTTGCAAAAAATGGAAAAAATTCAAGCTGAAGAAAAGCTATGGAGTCAAGAATTTTTTAATAAAAAAAAGCAACGGTTATTGGACTGTGGTGAAATGGGTAAAAGTGGCTTGATTCAATGGGGAATATTGCATTATCGGAAAGAAAATTAGAACGATCTTAGGCTATTGCTTTTGGAGAGTATCCGTGTTGGCGTTAGTCTGTCCCCTCGACAAACGGTTGTCTCAAACAAACATACTGTATTGATAATTTCTATCCAATTAGAGACTGAATGTATCAGGAAATATAAAAAGGAGATAGGGAACAGGGAATAGGGAACAGGGAACAGGGAACAGGGAACAGGGAATAGGTAGGAAAAAATCAAGACAACTACTTGTCAGTTAAAAATCTAGGAATATATGTACCTTTCCACCTCTGGTATCTACCAAATTTCAATCTCTTTAAGTACTACCGCTTTTAGATTTTAGTCACTACACATCTCTCTTAATACTTATTTGACAAACAGTCTCTTATTCCTTGTTTCATCTGCCTCCTCCTTCTTGTCCTCTTCTTCCTTTTTCTTGAAAATAACATCCTTGTAACCAAGCTCTAATACCTTTCGCAAATACTCCATTACTACTATCTTCTGGTTGGGGCGGTATATTTTCTAGTAAACTTTCTTTTATAGAAAACATATTAACTAATTCCCATTGTGTCTGATTTTGCCTCAGAAATAACCAATGAAATTGTTGTAACTCTACTACCTGACTATCTTGATATTGTCTTTCTAAAGTTGTGAGAAAAATTTGCTGAATATTCTCCTGTATAAAAGGCGTATAATCTATCGCCAAATTTTCAAATTCAGGACGACCTGCAATAACTATATTCCTTTTTAAATAATCCTCATTTGGCTGGCGATCGCGTTGAATTTCTCGATTAACATAACTAGGTAAATCTAACATTAAGGCTGCCACTAGAATTTCTAAATTATCAGAATTTTCAGGGCAAGTAGATTTTTTTTTCGGTGTTTTACTAGGTTTTATTTGTTCTCTTATTTGTCTTCTAGGTCGTCTAGGTCTTCTCCTTCTAACAATTATTTGATTGTTGATAGTAACAAATATATAACCAGGTAAAGATAAATTGTCACTAACTGTACTAATAATCGTGATTATAGAAATAAATATTTTCAAATAAAATAACATTCGGCTCTAGGATAGTCATCTTAATATCTCCCTGAAAGTTATCATGTATGAAAATAATTTACTGTTCAGTAATTTTTCCAAAGAATTTACAAATCAAATTTTTCAACCATTTAACCTAATCTGTGAAAATAACAAATAGAGATAGTTTTCATTATCAATTATCAATTATCCATTCTCCATTAATGAATCTCCTTCAATTTCCAGACAAATACGCTCCAAAGCCTCTTTTGGGTCAGCAGCAGCAGTAATAGGTCGGCCAATAACCAGATAATCAGCACCAGCTTTAATAGCCTGAGCAGGAGTTAGCGATCGCTTCTGGTCTCCTGCCTCTGCCCAAGTTGGCCTCACTCCGGGACAAACCAAAACAAAATTATCTCCACAAACTCGCCTCAACTGTTCTACTTCTTGAGGAGAACAAACCGCCCCACTTAAACCAGATTCCTGAGCCAATAATGCCATCTGCAAAGCATATTCGGGCAACTCTAAAGGAATTTTCAAGTCAAAAGCAACGTCACGAGAAGTCAAACTTGTCAAAATAGTAATAGCTATTAACCTCGGTGGCTTTTGCCCTGTAACTTTTGCCCCTTCCACAACAGCTTGCTGTGCTTTAGTCAAAGCCACTCTACCAGCAGTAGCATGAATAGTTAGTAGATCGACACCATAATTAGCAGCAGACCGACAAGCTCCAGCAACAGTATTAGGAATATCATGGAACTTTAAATCCAGAAAAATCTTCTTCTGACGCTGTTTGAGAATTGAGATAATCTGAGGGCCACAACTTACAAACAATTCTAGACCAACCTTCCACCAGATTATTTCCGGTAACTTATCTATTAAGGCGATCGCTGCTGCCTGAGTCGGAACATCTAAGGGAACAATAATCTTATTAATATTCATTATTTCTGCTATAATTCCTACCAGAGATTTTTGTCTCTCTTAGTCAGAGTTTTTCTTTACTAAATTTTTATTAATTTCCATTCAGAGATTTTCCTATCTCTAGGTCGGAATTTTTCTCTACTGAATTTTTCGGAGTATGAGTTTGAGCATTCAGTCGGACAAATTTCGAGTTGTGGAATTTTGAGGATTCTCACTCC
>NZ_JBNHEP010000319.1:0-6436 GCF_050015995.1 Dapis brunnea BLCC-M229
GAACAGGGAACAGGGAACAGGGAACAGGGAACAGGGAACAGGGAACAGGGAATAGTAATTCTCGTTCCGTAGGATATAGATAAACAAGAAAAACAACTGTACCTCCGAGAGCTTGGGAAACGCTATATCAGTTATCAGTTATAGCGCTACTTGAAAAGGGAAAAGGGAAAAGGGAAAAGGGAACAGGGAACAGCAGACTATCAAAGGGTTTTTCTTATAGGGAAATGCTCCGCAAACAGGATTTAGAACTGCCCTAACCTTTGCTTCGACTGCTATATTAGTTAGCTTCCTGCGGAAGAACTGCCTCTGTTATCAGTTATCAGTTATCAGTTATCAGTTAGCTTCCTGCGGAATAACTGCCACTCCCCCACTCCCCTACTCCCTACTCCCTACTCCCTACTCCCTGTTTTATATCTAAATACTATCAGTCACACTACTAAAATTAAATGCCTTCACCCTCACCCCAGGCAAAACACTATTACCATAACGATCTACTTTGCTCACAGCATCCACATCCCGCAACATATCTGGCAAAACCTGATTAAACCGCAAATTTTTAATCGGATAAACCACTTTCCCATCCTCAACCCAAAAAGTACCATCCCGTGTCATCCCCGTTACCTCCAAAGTACGCGGATTCACATAACGCACATACCAGGAACGATTTACCAAAATAGCTCGCTCCGTCCGGGAAATCAAATCGGCCAAACTTTCCTCAGAACCCTGCATTACTATCGGAAACATAGAACCAGTAGGTTGCTTTCCCTGTTGTGCTGCCCAATACCGACTATAAGATAAGGTTTGTGGCACACCATCCTTAATTACTTCCAGATAATGATTACTCAACCCATCACCAGAAAAATTTCCTAACTGCAACAAAGGATGACCCGGATAACGTTGTAACTGCACCAATGGACTAAACATTTTTTCCAAAACTCGGTTGCCCTCAGGTTTCCCAGTTTCGTCAGTACGGGACATAAACGATCGCCCTTCATCTGCTGCTCGTGCATCCAGATTAAATATTAGCCAAATCAATAAATCAGCTAAAGCAGCTCCACTGAAAATCACAGGATAAACACCGGGACTAACTTCTTTGGGTTGGCGAGAAGCAAAGGCGCGATTAATCAACTCTTCAGTCAGACTTTCAGTGGGTAATTGATTTATACCCCAGGCAGTGCTACGACTCCAACTAGAGCCATTTTCGATTCTTGCCGTAAAGCTAAAGTCTGCTGTTGTATATTTATTACAGGCGCGTAACCCAAGTGAGTTGGCGATCGCTCGTAAAGATGTATCTGTACTCAGAGTACCGGAGCCATCTACTCCTGCTTTGGCACTCATGGCGCATACCTGTTGGACTATTTCTCCTCGTGCTAGGGGGGAGATAGTAGCAGTCAACTCATCAAAGGCCGGAGTACGATTTTCGTATTGTTGGGGTTCGAGCAGAGGCACCCACTCTGGGTCTTGTGGGGCGATACGGGCGAGTTCTTCGGAACGGCGAATGGTGGCTGTAATGGCATCTGGATCTAGTTCTGTGGTTGAGGCAGTGGCGCTGCGAGTGTCAAAATAGCTGGTGATGTTAAGTTCAAATTTTGTTTTGCTAATATTTTGGCTAATCTGATTTTCTGAGTAGCGAGTTAGGGATGATTCGTTGTTGCTAAGACTAACGAAAATACCTTCGGCGTCAGATTTTTTTACGGCTGTTTCTACTAAGGATAATGCTTCTTCTTGACTGAGAAGATTTGGTTTGATTTCTGTGGTCATTTCAGTTATCAGTTATTGTAAGTATTCAGCCGTCAGCTAGCTTCCTACGGAGGAAATGCCTCTTGCCTCCTTCGGAGGAGCTGCGCTAACAGAGGAGCTGCCTCTTTCAGAGGAGGTTCGCTAACGCTTTTCATGTCGCGAAGCGAAACGTTAACAGCTAGTCTCCTGCGGAGGAACTGCGTTAACAGCTATTGCTTTTGGTTTTACGACAAAAGCTTTTTTTAAACCTCGCTTAAGGGCGGGGTCTTATTAAGCCAGAGTTAAATCTTACTACAAAAGCGGGGTCTTATACCCCACATTCCGCACTTCAATTTGTAACATGAAAATTAGTATAAAATCCGTAACTGATCCGGTATTTATACTATGTTAAATATTAAGCATAAATACTTGCTGAATCATTGACTTCTATTAACAAATATAATTTTTTTCTTACTTTTGACTTTTGACTTATATTTTTATGCTACATTTTGTCGTGCGGAATGTAGGTTATACCATTTCACCCTCAAACAGTTAATTCAACTCCTCTGGTTGTTCTTTCTCCCCACATTTCCCACACTTCCCCCTCTTCCCCCTCTTCCTCCTCTCCCCACTCTTCCCTTTGGTTGAGATTTTGTCGGTTTGTAGTAAAGACTTTAGTCTTTTACAGGAAGTAACTTTTAAGGGTTGTCAACCCCTGTTTTTTTGAAGTATAATTGTAATATAAAAGGCGCTCATCTGATTGGGTTTTTCGCAGAGCGCCTGGAACAAAAAGTTAAATCACAGGAGGATTATATCATGGTTAATTGCATTGGTATTCAATCCACTCATTTTTCCCGCGAAATAGATTTTGAAATTCAACCATTAGTGCCGTTAGAAATTAAGATTGAAAGTATTAAAGTTGTTGGGGCTGGTAAAATTCCTCAAATAGTTTATCGCACATCAAAAGGACGGTGCAGCACTTTTTTATCTAAAGCAAATTTTCTGAATTGTTTGCTCTGTTTTTTGCAAATTAAACAGCGTCATTTTAGCAAAATTAAGAGTTATAATTTTCAGAATTCTGGGATTAACATAGATGCAGAAAATGGCAAGTCTTTTATTATTTATTCGGAAATATACGCTTTTTTGGAAAGATATAATCGAGCTGCTTTAGAAAAGTTAGAGGTTGAGTTGACTGCTGTTAGTTCTGTGGTTAGAAATCGAATTAAAGGAACTGTGGCTGAGGTAAATAATATTGGTTGTAGTTGTGCTGATATGGTTTATCGTCACACAATTTGTAAACATCAAATTGCTACTCATTTATATTTACAGTCAAATGGATGGGGTTCTTTAGCAGAATATTTACAACAAAATACAGGGAAAAAGTGGGAGGAAAAATTGTTAGCTATGGCTGAATTTGCTAAGTATGATTTAGGTCTTTAAAACGGTTAATAATTATCAGCTATAGTAGTGGAGGATTCAAACTTACCAAAATCCACACACTACTAATTTTAAAAATATATTTGGTTATTAACTCTAGGATTTTAACAATTAACTAATGACTGATAAGTATGATTTTTTTTTAACTTTTCATAGAGGCGTTATAGTCATTTCACTTATCAGTTATCAGTTATCACTACCCCTGCAATAAGGAGGCTTGAAATATGGAATATTCTATAATATAATTTTTACCAACTTCCCATAAAAACCTGCTTTTCTCTTACTACCCATATTCCGCACGTCAAGTTGTAATATTAAAAGTAGTATAAAAAATGGTAGCGCGGGTTCGTATTTATACTCTATAAATCCTATTCATTGACCTTTCTCAGGAGTCAGATTCTCAGGAAAATATTAAGCATAAATACTCAATTACTTACTCCTATTGACCACTTTAATTGCCTCCTGTCTCCTGTCTCCTGTCTCCTGTCTCCGTTTTTCATGCTACATTTTGTCGTGCGGAATGTAGGTTACTATCATTTCCACACTTTTTAATTTCTGACTTATAACCCTCTTTACTCTAAGGATTCAAGAATTTACAATTATGCTCAAATACGTTTTTACTACTTGTATAATTTGTTCTACCATTCAACTTAAAATCTATCGCATAAGTAAATTCATGCTACTCTTTAGTTTTATCTAATCCTTCTGCTTGACGATCTTCAATTTTTACTTTTACAGGTAAGAAATCCCATTTATCCCCCACTCCCCCACTCAAGATATGGGTTGAGAAGTTATTGAAAATGGTATAATGGGAAATAAGTAGGCAAAAATTTTCACTAAGATTTCTTTTTTAATCAGATATTTTATTTCTCATCCAGAAAGCGATCGCTCCTAAAAATAACAACCCCATTAAACCCGCCAAAGGATTTCCATCTATTCCAACTAACCACTCTCCAACCTCTTCAGAATATTTCACTAAACCACCCACATTGATAATGTAATATCCCCAAACTAAACCACTATGAATACCTATCGGAAAACCCAATAATTCCTGTTTTTTATTAGTAAATTTATTTAACTTTTTCCCACTACTACGTTTTGCCCAGACAAATATTAAACCCAATAAAACTAAACCAGGAAATTGCAGCCAAGTTCGTAAAATTTCCTCTAAAGGTTTAAGAAAATGTAGCACTGCATAAACAATACTACTCACCCATAAAACTATTTTTTCTTGATAATCTCGCTCCAACTCATCTAATAGCCAACCCCGAAATAATAACTCTTCAGCAAAACCAATACCTACAGAAACTAATAAACCTTCAACAATAAATTGCAGTAACTTTTCAGAAGGTGACTGCCATACTAGCAACCCCAAAAATATCTCTAATATAAACAGACTAAATAGACTAAATAAACCTATTCCTAAACCTTGGAAAAATAGTTGAAAATTGCGCCTATTTATTACTAGACCGTAGCGATGTAATAGGTGTGGTTCCTGATATACCTTATTTCCCCAAAACCTAACCAAAATAATAAACTCAATGTAGAGAATAGCGATCGCCAATATACTTACCAAGTTGGCATCCTGTCCAAAAAAATATATTGGTCCTGCCAGTGGTATCCAACTCAGAAGTAATGTTAAAATAAAAATTCCGATCCTTGCCGGAGTTGAAAACTTTGCTATTTTGCCACATAATGATAAATTAGGCATACTCAAGACTAAAAAAAATGATAAACCGAGTTTCTCAAAGTCGAAACTCGGTTTTTAGATTACATTGGGCTTA
The DNA here is from genome assembly GCF_050015995.1 of Dapis brunnea BLCC-M229. NCBI lineage: Bacteria > Bacillati > Cyanobacteriota > Cyanophyceae > Oscillatoriales > Microcoleaceae > Dapis > Dapis brunnea. The sequence continues at coordinate 4,941 of NZ_JBNHEP010000319.1, forward strand.
GGCAAAACAACGTATTTATCTGATTACGAATGACAGGGAAAATCTCAAGCCAATAATTTTGTCCTAGATGTTCTAAGTCCTGTTAAAATCAAATTACTCATCAGGTTCTATAGTGCTAGTTAGTCCCTGATTTTTCAAATTTTCGCAGTAGAACTCAGCATGTTCTAAAGCACAGGTAATTACCAGTGCAATACCACTATTGTGAGCTTCCATCATAATACTGACAGCTTGGGGCTGAGTTAAGCTCGGCACTGTCTTCATCAATGCTTGCACTACATACTCCATACTGTTGAAATCATCGTTATGGAGTAAAACGCGATAACGTGGTGCAAGTTTACGGACTGTGGAACGTTTTTCTATAGTCTCGACAGACACTACTTTATCCTGTTTAATAAAACTAATACAAGGTTTATATTTTTATATATATAACATAAAACTTAATATTACACTAAAATAATAAATAAAAAATTAGATTTTTGTCACCTGACTTTTTTATTTTAACTTTTGACTGAATAACCCCTGATTCGAGAGTTGTCATCGCATTAATCAAAATAGGTATTTTTAATACTTATTTATGCCTAGTCAACACTAATAATTTCCCTGCTAAAATTTGTTGTAGAAATATATTAGGAAAAACACAAATCGAGCTTCGCCCATGATTAATGGCCCAAAAGCCACTCAAATAACTTAAACAAAAATTATATATGAAACGTAGAACTCAAAGCACCAGTCAACCATCCAGATTCAATTATGCTACTCTGGCAATTTTAGGAGGAGTATTTGTTTTGGGTATTGGCATTGGCATTGCCTTTAGCTCCACTGCTAATTTTACCCCACAAAACGTGGCATCTCGTGAATTTATAGATCGCAGTGTACCAAACCCCGAACTTTGTGTACAGTTTGGAGCTAGCGCAATGGTAATGAATATGCGCGTTTTCTTGACTTTGAACCCTTTTAATGTATACATATCTCAGCCAGGTATAGAACCAGGATGTGTCATCCGCAGAAATAACTGGGCAATTCTAGAGCAAAGAAAATTAGTCAACAATGAGGAAGTGCGTAATTGTAAAAACCGGATGAACACCTTCGGGTATACAGGAAATATTAACGATGAACCAGAGATTGATTGCATTTATCAAAACGACAGCGCTCAAAACCTATTCTTGAAAAATCAACTAGGACCTGGTTTTGCTCCACCTGAAAATAACGATTTCTAATATCATGTCATATCATGTCCGGTTGAATAGTTATAAATAACGAGGGAGGAGTCAGGAGTCAGGAAGACCAAGTCAGGAGGGAAGAGGGGAAAAAGAAAGTATAAAAAGGAGAAAGTTTTTTGGTCGCGGAGTGCGGAACGGATTTCTATCGCGCTCTGATCCGGACATGATATCAGTTATAAATAAACGTTCAATAATTAATAATTAACAATTAATAATTAATAATTACCTCTTCTTATAACAGATAGGATTGGCTAAAAGGAATTTTTTTTCTTCTCA
>NZ_JBNHEP010000320.1:0-5075 GCF_050015995.1 Dapis brunnea BLCC-M229
GAGAGAAAAATCAAGAGGATGAGAAACTCAGAAAATCTTGCCAGAAAAATTAAGTCAAGATTTGGCTTTCTAACAATCTAAGTAAAGGTTAGGAAATTTATAAATTACCAAATTCAGTCATAGATTATTTTTGACTTTTGCATGACTGACTTTTGCCTTGCGCCTAGCGTTATACTCCTTCTGTTTTTTCCCTATCTTTTCTAAAATTAGACTGTAAAACCGTAAATAAACTTAATTAATAGTAGCTCAAAAAAGAGAGAAAATGGCATCAACAAATCCTCCAGAAAGTGCAGCAGAAAATTTCCACAAAAAAGCAGAAGCTTATTTAGCTCAAAGGAAATTTGAAGAAGCGATCGCCTCCTGTGAATTAGCGATAAAAATAGAAGAAAATTATTTTCCTGCCTACAAAACTTTAGGGAATGCTTGGCAAGTACAAGGAAAATTAGCAGAGGCAGAAAATTGGTACAAAAAGGCGTTAGAAATTAAATCAGATTGGCCGGAAGTATATGCTAATCTGGGTAGTTTATACGCTATGCAGCAAAAATGGCAAGAGGCAGTATCCTATTATCAAAAAGCTGTAAATCTCAAACCAGATTTTGCGGGAGCTTATCGGAATATGACGAAAGTATGGCTACGTTTGGGCAACCAAAAATCTGCTACATATTGTCAGTATAAGGCATTGTCTATAGAACCAGAAAAAGCTTCCCTTGAAGAATTTATTAATTTAGGAAAAACTCTGGAGCAACAAGGTAGTTTAAATGAGGCAATATCTTGTTATCGCATGGCAATTAAATTAGATCATAATTCATCAGAAGCTTATCAAAATTTAGGGGAAGCTTTAAAACAACAAGGAAACTTGGAGGAAGCGACCGTTTGTTTTCGGAAAGCAATAGAATTAAAAGCAGCTAATACAAAAATAGAGAATTCAGATGATATTTCATCAGCTAGTAAATATAATTTAATTTCTAGTCAAGAGTTAAATCCTGCAGACACTTTAGTTGGTAGTTTAAATAATAATCTGGTCAATGGTAATGATACTCTAGCAAGTTCTGAACAAATAAATAATATGCCTCCCCAACAAACTTTGCCGACGATTAATATTGAAGATATAGAAACTTATATAGTAGTGGCAGAGACTTACCTTAAGCAGAAAAAATGGGAACAAGCAATTAGTACAAGTCAGAAAATTATTTCAATTAAACCAGAACCCAAAGCTTATAAAATAATAGGCAATTCTTTACAAGCTATGGGTAAATTACCAGAAGCATTAGATTGGTACAAGAAAGCATTAGAGATTAAGCCTGATTTTGGGGAAGTATATGCAAATATAGGAACAATATTTGCTCAACAAAAACAGTGGGAGGAGGCAATAAAATCTTATCGAAGAGCAATTGCAATTAAACCAGACTTTGCTGGAGCATATAGAAATTTAGCGAAAATTTATACTCAGGTTAATCGGTCAGCAGACGCAGCAGAATATTTATATCAAGCATTAAGATTAGAACCGGGAAAAGCGACCGCCGAAGAATTTTTATTTACAGGAAATAATCTGAATGAAAATGGTCAATTACAACAGGCGATCGCTTGTTATGAAGAAGCAATTAAGTTAAAGCCTCAGTTAGTAGAAGCTAGTTATAAATTAGGAGAAATATTAATTCAAAACGGGCAGTTGGGAGAAGCAGTTGTTTGTTATCAAAGAGTAATATCTGCTAATCCAAAGAATTTAGAAGCTTATGAAAAATTAGGAGATGGTTTATTAAAGCAGGGGCAGTTAGATCTGGCTTTACAGAATTATCAAAAAGCTCAACAACTAGAACCAAATAATAGAGAATTTAAGCAAAAAATCGGAGAAATTTATTACAGATATGGAGAAGCTTTCCAAGAACAAGGAAAGGTAGAAGAGGCAGTCAAAGCTTATAGTCAAGCAACAGAAAATTCTCCAGAATTCGATATACCTTATGGAAAATTAGGGGAAATTTTCTCGCAACAGGAAAAATGGAAAGAAGCTGCCAAGGTCTATCAAAAAGCAAGTGAAATAAAATCAGATAATTCTTGGTATCACAACAGCTTAGGAGAAGCTCTCAAGAAATTAGAAAAATGGGAAGAAGCTGTGACAGCTTACCGCAAAGCTATAGAATTAAATCCCAACTTTTCTTGGTCTCATAATAACTTAGGTGACTGTCTATTAAAATTAGATAAATGGGAAGAAGCTGTTGAACCTTATCGTCGAGCAATAGAATTAAATCCAGACTTTACTTGGTCTTATATTAACTTAGGAAATACTCTTTGGAAAATAGGAAATTGGCAAGAAGCAATAAACCCCTATCATCGAGCAATAGAATTAAAAGCAGATTTCCCAGAAGCTTATCAAAAATTGGGATATGCTCTGAAAAAACGCGCCGAATTAGACTTAGAAGAATCAATTAAATGGTATAAGAAAGCCATAGAAAATAATCCCGATAATGAGCAACTTTATCACAAAGCGCTAGAGGTTAAGCCAGAAGACCACAAACTTTATTTACAACTAGGCAATACATTAGCAAAAAAAGGGAAAACTCATGGAGCGATCGCCTTTTATCAGTTAGGTTTACAAATTAATCCAGACGATGCAGAAATTAAAGAGCAACTAGAAAAGATATTACCTAAAAAAAAGACTTTTAGGGAACAGGGAACCGTCCCTGTTTCTACATTGCCTTTTCCTATAATTGAAAAAAGGGAACAGGAAGTAGAAAATAGGGAACAGGCAACCGTCGCTCTTTCCTCATTACCTTCTCCTTTTCTTGAAAAAGAAGATTCCTATCAATTATGGCTCAAGGAAAACTTACCTAACTCAGACAAACTCAAGAAAATGTCGGAAAATTTAGAGACTTTCCGATACCAACCATCGATCAGTATTATCCTGCCAGAAAAAAAAGCATCTCCAGAGTTTCAAGAGACAATTGAATCAGTAATAAATCAAATTTATCCTAACTGGGAACTTTGCTATCTTGCTGAGGAACTCCCGGAAAATATAGAAGCAGAAAACAGAATCAAATTAGTCTTAAAAAGTAAAAATAGAGATATTGCCACAGACTTAAATTCTGCCTTAGCATTAGCAACAGGAGATTTTGTTACTCTATTAAATCCTGACGATATATTAACTCCAGATGCTCTCTATCAAATGGCATTATTTCTGAATAAACATCCAGAGTCAGATATGGTTTATTCAGACGAAGACAAATTGACCAGTGAAGGAAAATTAACTGAACCTTACTTTAAACCAGATTGGTGTCCTGATTCATTTTTATCTCGAATGTATACAGGTCATTTGTGTATATATCGCCGAGAATTATTGGAAAAATTGAACGGTTTTCGAGTCGGATATGAAAGTAGTTATGAATATGATTTAATTCTCCGGTTAAGCGAAACAAGTCAAAAAATATTTCACATTCCCAAGGTACTTTATCACAACCGAATCTCTGAAAATGGAATAGAAATAAATCAAACAATCTCAGAAGAAACAGCAAAAAAAGCATTAACCGAAGCATTAGCAAGAAGAGGAGAAACAGGAACAGTTCATAGCGTACCTAACCATCCTGGTTTTTATCGAATCCGCTATCAAATTTCCAATAAAAAATTAGTCAGTATTATCATTCCCACTAGAAATTTAGGAAATATTTTAGATAGATGTCTAGAGTCAATATTTACTAAAACCACCTATCCAAATTATGAAGTAATAGTAATTGACAATGGCAGCGACGAACCAGAAACATTATCCATTATTGAAGAGTGGAAAAAGAAACAACCAGAAGGTTTCAAAAGTTATGAACTGAATATTCCTTTCAACTTCTCCAAACTAAATAATTTTGCCGTCGAAAAAGCAGAAGGTGATTATTTACTATTCTTAAATAATGATACAGAAGTAAAAACTGCCGACTGGTTAGAAGCAATGGTCGAACAAGCGCAAAGAGAAAAAATAGGAGCTGTCGGAGCATTATTATTATATCCAGATAATACAATTCAACACGCCGGAGTTGTATTAGGAATGCGGAGTGTTGCAGACCATAGTCACCGAGGTTTTTCTCCTACTAATGCTGGGTATAAAGGTCAAATTATTTCTATCAATAATTATTCTGCCGTAACTGCCGCTTGTTTAATGTGTCGGCGAGAAGTATTTGAACAAATTGGAGGATTTGATGAAGAGTTAGCAGTAGCATTTAATGACGTAGATTTATGTTTAAAAATGCGGCATAAAGGTTATCAAAATATTTATCTACCTCACGCTGTTTTATATCACCACGAGTCGAAAAGTCGGGGAGTAGAAAATACCGGACAAAAACAACTCCGTTTCCAAAAAGAAATTCAAGATATGAAGCAAAGGTGGAAACATTTAATAGACGAAGATCCTTGTTATAATCCTCATTTAACTCGACAACAAGAAAACTTTAGTTTAAGAATTCAAACAAATGTAGAAGTTGCTGTTTCTCTGTATGAAAAAGATACAGAAATAGTCGGTTGTTCTATAGATGTACCCAAACCAGGAATAGAGGAAAATATTAGTTCTATTTGTATAGGTGGGTGGGTAGTTGGAAAAAAATCTCCTCCAGTCACAGTCCAACTAATTTCTTTAACTAAATCAGGTAAAATTTTGCGCGAAGTTCCTGCTAATTTACATCGTCCAGATGTAGGTAAAATTCATCCTGAGTATTCTGATGCTCAACATTCTGGTTTTTGGGGAGAAATAGAAGTACTTGAAGTTGCACCAGAGTCGAAAATTTCCTTAGAAGCTATTTTCAAAGATGGTTCTCATGTGCGACTGGGGATGGTAAGTTTTAAGTTTCCTAATTTGATTTAATTTGTTTAAGTTATACTAAATCCGGCTGAGTGAGAAGCTATTCAAAAAAAGTCTAAGCTTTTCTCCTACATAGAATTTAGGGATAGAAAAAGTAGCTTTTTATAACCGGATTTGGTATTAGTTTATCCTTAATAGAAGCCATTTGGAATATTAGGCAAAGCGCGAGTTTTTGGCAAAGGACTCAGAAGTCAGGAGTCAGAAGTCAGGAGATGGAGGAATAGAATGGGGAAAAGGTAGAAAA
>NZ_JBNHEP010000321.1:0-8909 GCF_050015995.1 Dapis brunnea BLCC-M229
TAATAAAAATTAAAGGTTTTCCAAAAAATAAAAAAGCGAGTGCGTAATTCTGAGGTTTCCATTTCCTGCGGAAACGCTTCGCGAACAGAATGTAAGACGCACTCAAGACAGTCAAGCTATTCTGGGCAACTATTTCTACCAATAGGACAGAATATATTGCAACTAATGATTTATTTCAAGCTTCAGTAGATGCAGTAGAGTTTGAATCTCAAACCAGATGGAAAATTGAAGAATTTCACAGAGAAATTCAACAATTAACAGGTATAGAATTCTGTCAATGTCGTATGAGACAAATTCAGAAGAATCATATATCCTGTGCAATGTTAGTCTGGAATTTTTTAAAAAGATTAGCAGTGAAAATAGGAAAAACTATTTATCAAGTTAAACGTGAATTACTCTCAGATTATCTGATACAAGAGTTGCAAAAGCCCACAATAAAATTCAGGGCTATTTTTATTTTATAGGTGTTTTTGTTACTTTTGAATGAATGGCAAAAATCTGGAGGCGATCGCTTAAAAAATTGTAGCGATCGCCTAAATTAGTAGACGCTATATATAGTGTCTTTGCGTAAGTCCTGATAGTTTCAAACTTTAGATGTGAAATAATTTCCTGAAGTTACTGTATAGTCAAAGTTTTGAGCCTATAAAATCTTACTTTTTACTTTTGTATGGGCGAATGGCCATTCACCCATACGACTTTTGATATCAAATCCACTTGATTCGGTATAAAAAAATGTTCACTTCACGAGCGCTATTGCTAAATCTTTCTAGCTCTCCCCACACGCACCACACTCCCCACCCTCCCCAAACTCTTATTATCTAATTACACCAATGCTACCGGATTTGATATGACTTCCGTGAAACGGTATGACTTCAGCTATATCCCAATAATTTTTGCTCTAATTCTAACAATTTTTCAATCCGCGCTTCTGTGGATGGATGGGTAGAAAATAAATTTGCCATCATTCTACCGGAAAATCCATTGATAATTAATAATGGTGCAAAAGCAGGATTAGCATTTAATGGCATTTGTCGAGCGTTTTGGTCTAACCGTTGCAAAGCTTGAGCTAGAGCGCGAGGGTTACCAGTTAAGTTACCAGCTCCTGCATCAGCAGCAAATTCGCGAGTTCGAGAAATTGCCATTTGCACGATACTTGCAGCTATCGGAGCTAATATGATGGTCAATAATATCACTACTGGGTTAGCTCGGTTTTCGTTTCTTGAACCCCCACCAAACCACATCGAATAACTAGCTATTTGAGTTAACCAAGATATCCCACCTGCTATTGTAGCAGCTACTGCTTGAGTAAAAGTATCGCGATTTTTGATATGACTAAGTTCGTGGGCAATAACTCCTTCAAGTTCATCCTCTGGTAAAATTCTCATAATACCTTCGGTGACTGCCACTGCTGCATGATGGGGGTCGCGACCTGTAGCAAAAGCATTAGCAGAAGCAGTAGGAATAATATAAACACCTGGCATAGGTAGACCTGCACGATCGCAAAGTTTTTCTACCATTTCATATAATGCAGGTGCTTCTGCTTGATTTACTGGTTGAGCTTTATAAGCTGCCAGAGCAATTTTATCTGAGAAAAACCAGGAACCTAGGTTCATTATAGCAGCTAAAAGTAGACCTATTGTAGCACCAGTTGTGCCACCTATTAACCAATAACTAACTGCAACTAATAAAGCGCTAAGTATACCTAACAAAGCAACAGTTTTTACTAAGTTCATAAAGGCTGCCTCCTTTCAAGGCTAATGGTTGCTATTTATATTATCTGGTGGTTTTTAGTTTTTTATGATTTCCATTTCATTGTAACTTTGACACTCCACGGACTAAAGTCGCGTGGATTCGTGACTAGGAGCTGTAAATCGGGTTAAAACCACGATTTCCACATTGCTCGAAACGGCCACATTGCCAGCACCGTACCGTAGTAAGAATGCACTACTTAGCTCACAAGGCGGTGCCAATTGCCACTACTCTCTCCGGTCTAGCGACCATTAAGGCTACTTTTTAAGTTGTTGGTTGATTCACTCGCTCTGAGTTACAACGTGCTGTCTAACGGCTGGAAACAGAGTGCTGGCAAGCACCGAGCCACCTTTTCGGCTAGCTACCCTTTAACTGAAGCGTCCACTAGATATCGGGCTTTCACCATGATTCAGAGGTCTTAGTGTCTTTGTCTTTGGACTTAATTATAACACAAATTTTGACTACATAATTAATAATTATTAATTATTAATTAAATAATTCAGGTTAAAAGCCTCCCCAATAAAGGGGAAAAAGCGGTCGTTTGCGCAGCAGTCCGTTAGGATGGGATGGCGAGGTTTCCTAGCCATATCCAATCGACCAAGAGAAAAGAAATAATATTTCCTTATATTCAATTCCCGTACGGTTTTAACCAGAGGTAATTATCTATTAATGAATCCCCTACTCAAGATTTATTCCATTTCAAAATGATAACTGGTATGGCTGCCATTTGGATATAAAAAAGTACAGACTACTGCTACTTCTGGATTATAATTGTTCATCAATTTTTCTAAACCCATTTGTTGCCAATCAGTAATTATTGATGGGATTTGACTAATAGGTTTAAACTTCACTTGCCAGTCTGCTAAAACTGTACTATTTTCCTCTAATTGTCTAAAAATTATTACCGTACCTTTTTCCGCAATTTGTTTATATCCTTCAGAGGCGATCGCTGCTATTTTTTCTGCATTTGCTTCGATTACTGCTAATTGTTCTGCTTTTGATTCTAGAGAGTTTTCCATTATATTTATCCTAAATAGGGAGTAGGGAGTAGGGAGTAGGGAGAAATAATTGATGATTTCTGTACGATAATTGATTTTATTTTTTATTATTGTAGATGTTTATTAATTAAACTACATTAATCTGGAATCTGCTGTATCATAATTATCAGTATGCTAACTTAATTAGATGCCATTATTTCATTGCGACTGGAACGGAGTGGAAGGAAGCAATCTCCAGTAGATGAACCACATTAAAAAAATGATAACCCTGTAGGGACGTTGCATAACAAAAATGCGAACGTCCCTACTTTGTGGTCTACTAATCATAAGAGGTACTGAATAACTGACAACTGAAATGACCGCTGCTTTAAAATTAACTTTCTTTATAAATAATGTTCAGTAATAATTCTTTAGCTACGGCTTTAACTACATTAATACTTACAGAATTTCCCAATTGATAATAAGCCTTATTATGGTCAGGATGCAAAATAAAATTATCTGGAAAACCTTGTAATCTTGCAGCTTCCCTCGGAGTAATTTTTCTGACTCTATTTTGATGATAAATTCCCAATCTATTAGCATCACTAGCCACCAAAGTTACAGAAATTTTATCTGGGTCTAAAAACTTGTAGACTTCAAAAGAAAAATTTCCAGCCACTGGCTTATATTTGGATTCGACTATTTGCAGATAATTTTTACTTACTAAAGAATTGAGCAAAATATCCAACTGAGGATGAGGAAAAAAACTAGCTATTTGCTCCTGACTCAACAATTTACCATCTTGATGTTTACCAAATTGACTATTTCTCCGTTTCAAAATCAAACGGTTCATTAATTCTATTTCTTCAACACTACATTTTCCTCTTAATCCCAACTCCCAAGAATGAATAGAATTTCCACCCCGATAATCAATTAATCTTATGCCATGTAATTTATTCAAGTATCCATTTAATCTTTGTTTTAAAGCTGCAACAAATTTTTCCGAACAATTATATTTTTCATCTGGATTATCTTCCAAAATATCTGCCACGGTTATAGATTTTTTTAGAGGATAAAATAAAGATAATTGTTGGGGATGATAAGAATGAGAATCTTTCGGACCTGGGTCAGAAATTAAGTTAAATTTTGGCGTACTATCTAAAACTCCTAGTATATAAATCCGTAGACGATTTTGGGGTAAATCAAAATTCGCGCTATTCAGTAAAAATATGTCAAAACTATAGCCTCTACTTTTAATTTCATGTTTAATAGTTTCGATAGTTCTACCTCGATCATTAGTCAGCAAACCACGGACATTTTCAAATATAAAAGCGTGGGGTTTGTATGTATCTATTAATCTGGTAATCTCAAAAAAAAGCGTACCTCTAGTATCCCCAAATCCAGCTTTTTTTCCAGCATAAGAAAAAGATTGACAAGGAAATCCAGCTAATAATATTTTATGGGGTGGTAACTTTTCAATTTTACGGATATCTCCTAAAGGAAATTCAGCAAAACTTTTTTCATAAACTAAACCAGCTTCAGGATTTATTTCACTACTTAATACACATTCAGTTTCAATGTTTAAATATTCGGCTGCTTGTGCAAAACCTAATCTCATCCCACCAATGCCAGCAAATAAATCAATAAAGCGAATTTTGGTCATTTTTTAATTGTTATAAATAGTCTGTAAATTGTCCAGTTTTTTCAATCACTATTGTTTTCTAAATAATTTCTCAAAAAATCACAAAGAATTGACAACTCATTTTTAGACAATGCTACAGTGCAGTGGCTATGCAAACAAATTGTTTGTAAAGCTGACTGTCTTTGAAAGTTTCCTGCTCCATCTATAACATAAGCAATTTTGTGACCTGCCGCTTCAACTTGTTCGTAACTAGCTTTTGCTTGTTCTCCTTTACGTTCAATAACACTATTAGACCTCTCCAGAAAATAAACTTGCTCTTTATTTAAGACAAGCTATAGTTGTAAAATTAACTCTCCAAAATCATTTTTCGTCTCTTTTTCGTGAAAATATATTCCCTGTTAAGTGTTAAGTGTTAAGTGTTAAGTGTTCCCTGCTAGCCGCAAAAAATCTATATCTTTTTCACGCCTATGTCTATTAGTAGTCACTTGAAAACTTACTTCTATAGCTACATATTTATGGTTTTTTGTGACTATAATATCAAATGAAGTTAAGCGTCCTGTAGTTTGGTCAGTATGAGTTACATTAGATAAGGTAGCATCAGATTTGACTTCAATTCCAATGATTCCAATTTCATCTTTTATGTACTGAACAACAAATTTTTGGGCTAGATGACCTAAAGCATTAGATTTTGCACCTCCTGTAATACTACTAACCCAAATATATCGCTGCTTAATAAAACTATCTAATTCAATAGGTTTACCTAAATAATCACCAATTTCACATCTTGCTAAAATTGAAGCAATTTCTTGATTAGCATTACTATAGGAACTTCTAAATAAAAGAAGCGCTATAGCATCTTTTTGTCTTTCATCTAAAGAATGTTTTACAAAAAGGTCTTTTCCATTAATTTTAAGAGTTTGATTACTTAAAGTTTTTGTAGGTAAGGCTTGAAACTTATAAATGCGCTGACTACTTTTCCAGTAATATTTCATTTCTTCATTAGGAAACAAAATTTTAAACTCTATACTTCTACGTTTGAGTATTTATCCTCCAAAGTCAGCCATAATAACCAAATGCTTAAAACAGGACTTACGCATAACCGCCATATCTAGTTAACAGCCGTTAATATCAAATCCGGTTGAATAGTTATTATATGGTTGGGGGAGATGGGGAGATGGGGAGATGGGGAGATGGGGAGATTGAAAGCTTGAACTAATTATAGAATTATCAACATATATTATATAACTGGATTCTATATAACCCCTACAAATGGTGTATAATTCCACCTTTCGCATAAGTCCTGTTAAAAAATAATTTTCCTGACAAAAGTATAGCGAAAAAAGCAGTAGAAAATATCATCTATAGTGCTTTACAGCGATTTTGATTTCGATAGAGCACAGTAGGGATGTTGCATGCAACATCCCTACAAGGTTTTGCTTATGGCGATGTGGTTCATCAATCAGCAAAAGCGCTGTAATATATCCCACACCTCTAGTCCCCTCACACTTCCCACACTCTCTCTAGCATTACCATGCACCACCACCCGTAGCTATGATTTTTTTTTGCATTGTAGAAACCAGGTTTGTCTTAGGTTTCTTAGCATACTGACATCTGTTTCCAACAAACCCGGTTTTTCATAACACTCCCGCATTTCATAGCTCAATTCACCAACGCACTTTTTCAATATCTAGACAACAAAGTCTTCACCTCTTCCTCTATTTCCATATCCTTCATCGCTTCCCACTCGGCGCGACGAACACCAATAAACGCTTGAGCTAATTCAGACCCCAAAGCATTTTGCAGAACATCATTATTAAGTAAGTGAGCGATCGCTTCTCCCAAGAAACTAGGTAAAGCATCTATTCCCCGCGCCTCTCTTTCTGCGGGAGTAAAATTTCCTGGGTCAACTGCCACAGGTTCGCCAACATCAAGACCCCGGTTAATGCCATCTAAACCAGCTACTATCACACTTCCCAGACCTAAATAAGGGTTAGCAGAAGCATCCACAGTTTTCAACTCAAAATGAGTGGGAGACGGTGGGGCAAAATTACTCGGCACCCTAACAGCAGCTTCCCGGTTATCTAAACCCCAAGCACGAAAGGCACCACTCCAGAAATGGGGGCGAATGCGACGATAAGAATTAACGCTTGGAGTTGTCAGCGCCATTAAAGCAGGCAAATGCTCAAGAATTCCAGCAATGAAACTACGAGCAGTTTTGGAGACTCCCCCTATTCCATCTGAGTCAGGAACAATATTTTTCTCTCCTTCCCACAAACTCAGATGTAAGTGACAACCACTACCTGCTTGGTCAGCAAAAATTTTCGGCATGAAGGATGCGGTGAGTCCATGTTTGAGAGCTACCCCCCGCACTGTTTCCCGAAAAATTATTTGTCTGTCAGCAGCTTGTAAAGCGTCGCTATAACGGATGGATATTTCCTGTTGACCAGGACCTGACTCTGGATAATACCTTTCCACTTGAATTTCTTGAGCAGTTAGAGCATCCGCAATGTCGTCAATTACAGCGCAGTTAATATTCATCCCCAAGGTAGAGGCAAAAACTGTATTATCTGTGGGAGTGATACTATCAGAGGTAGATTTGAGTAAGTAGAATTCGTTTTCAAAGGCGGCCTTTATTTGTAAACCTGCTTTTTCAGCAGTAGCGATCGCTCGTTTGAGAAATGTACGGGGACACAAAGACCAGGGAGAGCCATCTTTGAAGATATCCCCAAGTAAGCTGGCGTGAGTAGGAGCGTAGGGTAATGTATGGAGGGTAGACCAGTCGGGAACTAACCAAGCTTCCCCTACAGGAGCGAGACCTGTTTCAGAAATTACCGCATCGTACATGACTGGGAATGCTTGTTGGGCAACTGTAATACTGACTCCTGTGTAGAAGTGTTCTGGTAATACGTCAATATGGAATGCTTTGGAGCGGATGATATTGGCGTTGTCACAGAAAAGAACGCGGACGAATTTTGTACCGTTTTTTTTGAGATGTTTAAAAATGTCTTTTTGTTGATTTTGTTTTTTGCTTTTCATGTTTTTAAGTTAAGTTACTTCAAGAGATTATGATTTTTATTTGATACAAACTCTACTATATAGCAATTCTAAATAGGTTGTAATATTTTATCGTAGAGGTTTAGGGTTTAGTTTCCAAACCCGATCGGAAATGGTATTTGGAAGTAGGCATTCAACTATTAGCAGTCAGTAATCAGCTTTTTTATGTCAAATTTAAAAACACATTTTCAGTTAATAGCTAAGGTCTTCAAATATGCTTTGAACTATACTTGAGCATGGTAATTCAGTTTTTCAATAATGGAATTTTACTTCATTTCCTATGAAGCTAATGGCTGATAGCTGACGGCTGAATGCTTACATTTGGAAACTAAACCATTACAGCTTTTTTCACAAATCATTTAGGATTGCTATATAACTAATTTAGTTAACTACCTAGAAAAAATTAGCCATGGTACAATTAATTTTTATTGTTGTTTTTAATTATTAAATTTATGGTTATGGATGAGGGAGTAATTAAATATCATTGTCATTGGATAAAAGGAGAATCTGTGGCGAGCCATCAACTCACTGACTTAATGAAAAAACGCGACTTAATGTGTTCCTTGGGATTAATTGGGGTTTACGAAAATGGGATTGGTTTTGGTAATGTCAGTCAGAGAATAAATAATTCCGATCGGTTTATAATTTCTGGGACTCAAACCGCTCATTTCTCAACTTTAAAACCGGAACATTATACGGTAGTTACTGATTTTAATATTGAGGAAAATAGTCTAACTTGTTGCGGACCTGTTAAGGCTTCTTCTGAATCTTTAACTCATGCTGCTATTTATTATTATCGACCAGAAATTATGGGTATTATTCATATTCATAATTATCAGCTTTGGCAAGAACTTATGTTTAAAGTTCCTACTTCTAATCCAGATGTTCCTTATGGTACTCTACAAATAGCAAAAGAAATGTTTCGTTTGTTTGATGAAGAGAATTTAGGAGTAGAAAAAATATTAGTAATGGCAGGTCACGAGGATGGAATTATTTGTTTTGGCAAAGATTTAGATGAAGCTGCTAATATTTTGTTGAATTTTGTAGATACAGAAGATTCAAGTATATAAAGTACAAATATTAATTAGGGCTTGCTGATTAAATTTAAAAGCATTTACAGATAAAGGTTTGAGCTTTTTTAGGTCTTTAAAAAGTACCTAGTTTTCAGCCATTTATGCTCAAAAAGTTAGCATTTTGGGCAAGAGTTGAGACAAAAAATTACTCCCCTACTCCCCTACTCCCCTACTCCCCCGCTCCTTAAAAAAAGACTTTTTCAGCAAACCCTAATTATAACCTCTGTGGTGCAGACATCTTGCACACCAGAGTTGTACCTCACTGAATTTAATTCTAAAGTATGAGACTTTCTTTATTCCTGACCACTAAATTAATTCAGAATATTTTCTACTCCAACCACATTTCCTATTCTTGCCTCCTCAATAATTATTCTATATTGTAATCTCCATTGCAAAGCATTAGAGATAGTAATA
>NZ_JBNHEP010000322.1:0-21929 GCF_050015995.1 Dapis brunnea BLCC-M229
ATTTAGTTTTTCTATTTTCTATAATTGTAGTCTATGTTTATGAAAACCGCTATAATCAGTGATGTTGCTTGGTCAATTTTCCGTGGTTAGTTGGAGTATTATGGTGCAAAGTATGGCAACACTATAGTAGCAGTACCACCTAACTATACAAGCCAAAATTGCTCTAACTGTGGAGAAGTTGTCAAAAAGTCTCTATCTGTGAGAACTCATGTTTCTCTTCATTGTAGCTACACGGAAGTATAGAGATATTAATGCAGCCAAGAACATCCTACAAAAAGCACTATGTACCGTCGGGCACACCGGAACTTATGCTTGGGGAGACACGGCTTGGTTGGTTTTGACTTCTCAAGTGATGGTGAATCGTTGAGCCAAGAATCCCCGTCTCTTTGGAGCGGGGAGTTTCAAACTTCCTTGACTTACTAGATCTGAATTTGAGTAGAAAATCAAAAAATGATCTAAAATTATGAATTTTTCTTTGAATATTAGTGGAAAATGAAATTTCCGATTTTCAAGCCTCCAACTTCAGCCGGAGGTACTAGTAACTAATAACTGATAACTGAAATGACAAACCAAACTTCTATTCCCGTAATTGTCAGTGGTGCAGCAGGTAAGATGGGTCGTGAAGTAATAAAAACTGTTGCAAATGCTACTGATATGACTCTTTTTGGTGCCGTAGAGCGTCAACCAGAATATATAGGTCAAGATATTGGCGAGGTAGCTGGTTGTGGACCTCTAGAAGTACCTGTTCTTAATGACTTACAGGGAACTTTAGCAATGGCAGCTCAAGAAAAACAACCTGCCGTAATGGTTGATTTTACTCACCCAGATAGCGTTTATGAAAATGTCCGTTCTGCCATTGCTTATGGAGTTAGACCTGTGGTCGGAACTACAGGTCTGAGTCAAGAGCAAATTCAAGATTTGGCCGAATTTGCGGCCAAAGCCAGTATTGGTGCATTAATAATTCCTAACTTCTCTATTGGTATGGTTTTGCTCCAACAAGCAGCGATCGCTGCTTCCCAGCATTTTGATCATGTAGAGATTATTGAATTGCACCACAATCAAAAAGCTGATGCTCCTAGTGGTACTGCAATTAAAACTGCAGAAATGTTATCTGAATTAGGAAAAACTTACAATGTGCCCAATGTAGAAGAAACAGAGAAAATAGAAGGAGCTAGAGGTTGTTTAGCAGATGAAGGAATTCGTATTCATAGTGTACGTTTACCAGGGTTAATAGCTCATCAAGAAGTAATATTTGGTGGGCCTGGTCAAATCTACACTTTACGACACGATACAACAGATAGGTCTTGCTATATGCCAGGAGTTTTGTTAGCCATTCGTAAAGTCCAATCTTTAACCAAACTCATCTATGGTTTAGAGAAGATACTTTAGATTTAACGGAAAATTTAGTCTGAAGTCTCCCCCTTTCAGAGCAAGGCAAATTTATTGTACCCAGAGAAAAATTTTATATTTTGAAATCTCCTAATATATTGCCAAAATTATGGAAAATATAAATATAAGGTTGTAAACATTCTCTAATTACAAATAATTAGCCCTTCTCTTTGAGGGGATTTTTGCTTTGATTATGTAGCAGAAAATATACTATATTCCTTTTTATTTGTTACCGAGGGGCAAGCTTTCTACATAGAAAGTAGGTATAGCGTTTCATCTCACAAAGTAAAAGCGAAACTTTATAAGCACAAGGAGGAAAGCGTCAGACCAAAGCATTATTGGTTGTGCGTCAGCAAAGTGTGGGATTCGTCAAGTATGGCTGGCCGATATAATCTAAAAGCACTGATATATAAAAGTTGAGCGCATTTTTGGAGCCACAAAAGTGCAAATTTTTCAGCCTTTAAGACTAAAAAGTTAGGATAAAAGGCAGACTTGCACAAAAAGATACAGGTAAAATTATTCCTCCTACTTGGGATTCGTCAAGTATGGCTGGCCGATATAATCTAAAAGCACTGATATATAAAGGTTGAGCGCATTTTTGGAGCCACAAAAGTGCAAATTTTTCAGCCTTTAAGACTAAAAAGTTAGGATAAAAGGCAGACTTGCACAAAAAGATACAGGTAAAATTATTCCTCCTACTTTTGGATGTTTCTCCACACAGACCACACGGACCACACTTCCTTGATACACTACCGCATTATTTATAGCAGGTATCCTATCGAACCTCAACCCACCGAAAGCTAAAATATCCTTAGTAATCTCAGCGTCTAATAGTCGCAGAATATCTCAAGAAGAACTACTGCGTCTACTACGTCTACTCTGGCGAGAACGGGTTGAGATATCGTATTCAAGAACTGCACCTATTCCAAACAGAATTGCAGTAAACACAAAGAATACCTCTAATAAAGCTCCACTTTCATAATCTCCTTGAGCATAAGAATCTGCCCACTTAAAATACATATCAGCAATGTATAGCGAAAATGTAGCAGCAGCAATCATACGCCAGGACTGAGAAAAACGCCCCCCCCAAAAGGCCAGAAGTAAAGCTGTGGCAATAATTAGTAAAAATACATCGGCAATAATATAAAATAAGTTCACACTATAGGCAAAAGGTTCTAACTTATCGTCTATAGCAACAACCCAAGATGGAGCCAAATTAGCTGATACCTCTTCTATTTCTTCTATATCTACTTCTGCCAAAGCTGTAGAATCTGGGCTAGACAATAGGCCAAAAATTGAAGGGTCAGCCACCCAAATAGCCAAAGCAATTCCTGCCACTGCTACTCCAGCCAAAACCCCCCACTGCCAAAATTCTAGATTTAGTCGCTTGGAAGTTACAGCTAAAGTCATACCCCAACCTAAGAATATGTAGGAAATGACATAGAAAACATCTGCCATTGAGACATCAGGATCTAGTTCCCAGAGTAATTCCCAGCAACCAAACACAACACCAGCAATAAAGTAAAATAACAATCCTAAACCAATACCCATCCAAACATTACGACCACTAACCATTTGAGGACTTTGCCAGTTTCTTAAGCAAACTATAGAGGCTAGTAAGTAAGCTCCTAGTTCAAATATATAAGTGCCAATAGAGTACCACTCTGGTAATTCTTCCCCTGGCAAAGGTACACTAAATAGTAGGAAAAATAATAAGGCTACTACACCCCAGACAAGACCTGTAATTACAATAGTCTGGGCTGAAAATAAGGACTTAGTAAGGGTAGATGATTTTTCTGAAGTGCTGCTCATAGGAATATTCTCATCAAGCGTTACTTTTAATAAACATTTTATCCCCATTGCTCAACACTTTTAGTTCTCTTTTCAGATTTATCAATGGTATTTTAAGAAGGGAAAAATAGATTGATAAAGTTAAAAAAATAGTGCTAGCTCCAGGGTTTTATTGGCCAGGAAATCGATACTTTGTCATTGAGATTATTAATTAACATCAATAACAAAGTATCGATCAATATTATCTCTATTAATCAAAATAAACATTGATTGACTATGCTATTTTACATGCTGTTTAAACATATTAAATACAATTTTAGATCAAACTTATTCTCTAGCAACGTTTTATTTTAGCTCGACCAAGATCAATCTTTTGCTTTAATTAAGAAGTAATGCTTCTATTGGCAAGCTCTTGAAATTACTTGATTGCCCATTTTTTACCTTCAGGAAATTGATTCAGCCAAGCCATAAACTGATTTCTCTCTGAACTAGGCATAGGTTCTATGATTTCATCAATACCTTCAGCAAAATTGGAATTACCAAAATATTCTTCTCCTAAACGATGGACTTCTTGTAATAAAGTATAAAGGTGAACTTCTCGCCAGGAAGGTAGTTGTAATTTTTTTACAGGATCGACAGTTAATAAAGCATTAATTGCATCGGGAGAATCTGTATTGGGAAAGTTTCTCTGCTTAAGAACTTTGCTAAAATCCTTGCAAAATGATTTTGCCTGTCTATTACCTAATAAATCCTCTACATCAAAGTAAACTGCTTGTATTAGCAACAAACAACCCTGAATATAAGCAGCAGCAACAGCTTCCGCCTCTTTTGAGTCCTCGCTGCTAAGTTGCTCCAAGCGAATTTTACCCCAAACACTATATCGCTCAGGCTCCTCTAGTAAAACACAAGCTTTACCATGATTATCTGTTAAATCCCGCCAGAAAGCCCTCGCTTCTTCGGCTTGCTCTGCCTGAAAGACATTGATCAAGCGAAAAGTTTGTCCTTGATAATTAAGAATAGGGATTTGTTGATCCCGCTTTGGGTGTGGAATACTTGTAATTTCAACATCTTGCCTTTTCAGAATAAACATGACACTTTAATTAGACTCCCATCATCACCTGGGGTACTTTTGGTGTAATTGTAATCCCTCTAGCATAGATTTATTTTAAATATGGGATTTTTTTCAATAAAACTATAGGCATTTTGGGAAACACATTTTAAAGCTAGATAGATTTAGTTGGCGTTGCTGAGTGGTAATGATTTTTAGATTAAGTATCAACACAAAACATAAGTTTTTTAATTTTACCTTCAGCTACTTACCATTACATTTAAGCAACGCCATTTAGTTTGTTTGAACTGTTGACTAAATTCTATAGTAGAGTAGAAATGCTTATAGAGATTCGTCGCTTGCTTGTATCCAGTAATTTTGGGTTTATAGACCCATTATTACCAAATATAGTTACTCTAACTATAGTAGAACTGATTCAAGCAGGCTAGCCATAAGGCTAATTTCTCCATAGAAACAGAATGACTTCCCGATGGGCTAAAGAATTGCTATAGTATATATTCCTGTTAATAACCGTTTCCCCCACGGTACTCATTTGATGAAAATTCCTTGCACTTTCATCTTTTCACAAAATCCCAATACCTCAATACCTTATTTTAGGTGACACAACAATAACTCGTGTTAAAATTATTACATTTGAGGTATAGGACTAAGTTTGCTAGTATTAAATTTAGAGTTTAACCTCTAAATCTATGGCCAGGGAAATATTATATCAAGTCCAGTGTCATAATTCCCAAAATTTGGACATTTTTACAATTTTTCTATTTTTTTGCCATTTCAACCGATAATTATCTTCATATAGTAATATTAGTCCAAAGATACTTATACTTGATTAATATAATCTAAATAACAGAGTTGCCTATTTAGAGATTACCTAAGTATAATATTGAGAGATAATTAATTCCATTCTGAATAATTGGGTGCGTAACTCAGTTGGATAGAGTAGCGACCTTCTAAGTCGCGAGTCGCAGGTTCGAATCCTGCCGCACCCGTATATAAGGCCATAAATTATATACATAACTATGAAAAATACTGTGGCTTAGTCATATCTCCTAGGCCACATCTAAATTCTATACTTTTCTCGCCTAAAGGTGCAGATATTTCTACCAAGTCCTAGCCTTTCAGTGAGTTGACGTTTTATAGGATTCTGCTTTGCCGCACCAAAGTCTTATGCTTTCGTCCACATCCATTTTGAGTCTCCAAGTGCCCATCGGCGAAAAGCTAAAAACCTGATTTTTTAGATGGTGCTTCAAGGCGTGAATTACTCATTGACTCTAGGTTTACCCGTATTTGCTTAAGGTACATTCTAATTATTAAAAAAACTTAATAATAATGGCTGACAAGTCGGGTAGATTTTTTTAATACCAATTTAGGGATTTGAAATTTTTTCACAATAATCTAACTCAATCCTTCAATCACGGGGTGGAAATAAAAGGCTAATCCTAAAACGGCATAAGCTGCTAATAATAAAGCTCCTTCTAACCAATCAGAACGACCATCAGAACTTACAGAATTAGCAATTAATACTGCTACTACTACTGCTACTAATTCAAAAGGATTAAAATTCAAATCCATTGGTTGACCTAGTAATAAACCAGCCAGAATTAATACAGGCGCCACAAATAAGGCAATTTGTAAACTAGAACCTACTGCTACTGAAACAGACAAATCCATTTTATTTTTCATAGCAACAGTTACTGCCGTAGCGTGTTCGGCAGCATTACCAATAATTGGTACTACAATTACACCAGTAAATAAAGCAGTTAATCCTAAAGTAGCAGTAGCTTCTTCTAAAGAATCAACCAGTAATTCTGATTCAAATGCCACTGCTAAAGTTGCTATTAATAAAACTAAAATCCACAGTAACAAATTAGGTTTATGTTGAGATTCTTTTTCTGATTCACTATCAGAATTTAATTCTTCAGATTCATTTTCTGCTACACCAACCTCGTATAAGTAAGAGTGAGTTTTCATAGAAAATAATAAGGTGAGTATATAAACAGTAATTAATACTATTGCTACTGCACCAGATAATTTTTGCATTGTATTTTCACTAATACCATTGGAAGTAGCATCTACTGCTGTTGGTACTAAGATAGCAATTACAGCTAAATTCATTGCTGAAGCATTTAAACGGGCTACTACTGACTGAAATTTTTGTTCTTTGAAACGGAGCCCACCTAAAAACATTGATAGACCCATTACTAACAATAAATTACCAATTATAGAACCAGTAATACTTGCTTTTACTACACTTATTAATCCAGCATTTAAAGCAATAATACCAATAATTAATTCTGTAGCATTGCCAAATGTAGCATTCAACAAACCACCTAAATTAGGACCTAAAACAACGGCAATTTCTTCAGTGGCAGTACCCATCCAACCTGCTAGGGGAATAATTGCGATAGCAGATGTAATAAAGATAGCTGATGAACCCCATTCCATAACATTAGCTGCTATTGAAATAGGAATAAACACTAAGAAAATAGAAATGATTGTTTGTGTATTTAGCATGAGTAAAAATTTCAAGTTCAGTAAATCAGAAATTAGGCAAAAATAGATAGGGTTTGCTGAAAAAGTATTTTGCGGATAGGGATAATTCAGGATTTAAAAAGTCAGTAGGTAAGTATTCAGCTATTAGGAGTAAGATCATCCTGGGGAATAGGCTCGCATTTCCTACAGAATGCTACGCAAACAGCTTTTTAATGAGTTAAGGAACATTCGTCTAACTTCTACTACATTTTCAATCAGAGATTTTTCCAGTCGAAGATTTGATTAAATTCAGGTTGCGAGTAAGTAAAAGATGATACTTAAGCCCACTGTCTGAACTCATAGTAATTTGAAGAAAAAGACATAGTTCTACATCTCCATTTTTATCAGATCCTTCTGCAATGTTTGCAGGAATTGAAGCACAATAACAACGAAGTTGATTTGTCAACCCATTACAATAATTGTGTGGGAGGAGATGTAGATGTGGCTCGATAGACTTCAAAGGTTAAGCGATCGGCTTTTACCCATACTTTTAATTTTTTGAAATCTCTCAATTGCTTTTTCCTCCTTTAAAGGTAATGAAGCTGATAACGCAGTTCCTCTTTAATAGGCTAGCTGAATGGTTATATCATGTCGGGTTGAACAGTTACAACTTACATTCCGCACTTCAAAATGTAGTATTAAGTGCAAGTAGTCAGTAGTCAATAGTCAGTAGTCAGTAGGGAATGATTCTAGCTAATTATCTGGCTCCATCGAGTATTTATGCTTAGTATTTGACTGAGAATTTGACTGAACAGAAAAGTCAATGAAGATGATTTATTCAGTATAAATACTTGCCCACCTCCCGATTTTTATACTACTTTCAATGCTATAGCAATGTGCGCTGGCATCTTTACACATTATTTTTTGTAGACCTTTTCCCTTACTGCACTTTGAACTGGAAGTTGTAAATACCTGAGCGCTCATTGCTATACAACTTGACGTGCGGAATGTGGGTTACAAGTAATTAGGGAGGAGTCAGGAGACAGGAGGACTGAGTCAGGAGAAAAGAATCTATTAGGAGAAAGAAGTGTTTTTATCGCTAATTATCTGGACATGGTATTACATCAGGAGAAATATGAAAAACCCAAGCAAGAGGAAGAAAAAATGACGTTTTTTTTTCATCCTATAGTTTGGTAGAAGTACAACCTTATTCATACAAAAAAAGGCGATAATCTTGCACTTTTTTCAGAAATAAAAAGCTCAAATTCCCTGGTAATATTTTTTTACCTATTCAGCTCGTCCTAAATCAATATATATAATACCAGACATCATAAATATTTCCTACAAATATTTCAGCTGCTGCTAGTAGTCAGTTGTATGCGCTAAGTGTCTTTTGCCCTTTTAAGCATTTATTGTGGTGAGACTAAAATTTTACTCAAAGAAACATTTTATATAAAATAATTAAATTACTCCAACTATTTGTCACATTCATAATTTGATGTGAGGTATACAGTATAAGAGGTTCAGTCTGACAAAATGTGTAATTTATTTTGTGTGCCTACTTAAGATTAACTAAGATCGACACCTAAAAATTTGTCTAGAAGTTTGGCTCGCCATACATAGCGTAGTAATAAACACCAAACTAAAGCTACCCAACTAATCACAAAATAATCATGGGTACTTAGTAAAGATAGTTCAAAAAAATGACGTAGAGGGGCAATGACCAAAATGACTATATAAATTCCCAGTAAAGCTAAGGCAACAAAAGTATATCGCCAGTCACCACTGTAAGTTTCTCCACCCACCCAAGCTTTTGTTGGGGGTTTCAGAAAAGGCACTAACAATAGACCACATAAAATCATAATTGTGACTAGAGCACTACGAGGAACTGAAAGAAATTCATTAACTTGGTCAAGCTCAATAACTAACTCATTTCCCGAAAATGGTATTGCTAGATAAGTTAGATAGACTCCTAAAGCTACAAGAGTAAGAGTCAAAGTAGCAGGTAAAGTAAAATGAAGTAAGGAGCGCACCATACTACGTCGAGGTAACATTCCTGGTTTAGCCCAGATTGGAATACAAAAAGTAGGAAAACCTACTGATATCAGAGTAACAACTGCACTGTGTTTATTTAATAGTGGGAAAGTACCGCCGATAAATCCACCAATAAATCCCGTAGCAAAAATCAATAGACTAACACAGAATACCCGAATCATAAATAGTTTCAATACATCTTGTATGCCATTACGAATACGTTGTCCTTCCAAAAAAGTATGAGGCAAAGAGGCAAAAGAATTTTTCAACAAGACAATATCCGCCACACTACGAGTTGCCTTACTACCTCCTTCCATAGCGATCGCCAAATTAGCTTCTTTCAGAGATAGAACATCATTAACTCCATCTCCAATCATAGCCACATAATGACCTTGCCCTTTAAAACTACGGATCAGTTTAGCTTTTTGGTCAGGAGTGACACGGCCAAAAATTGTCTTAGATGCTGCTGCTTGAATAAACTGAGCTTCATCCAATTTCGCCAATTCAGAACCAGAAATAACTTGAATATCTGAACCAAGTCCTGCTTGTAAGGCCAAACTAGCTACAGTCTGAGGATTATCTCCAGAAATAACTTTAACTTCTATTCCTGCTTCTGAGAAACCTTCTATAGTCTCACGAGCTTCTGGCCTAAGTTCATCTTGAAAGCTAATAATTCCGAGAGGAAAAAGTTCAGTAGGTAATTGTGGTTGTTCTAAATCCTGGTTTAAGCTATTAATGTTGGGGTTATTAGCAAATAAAAGCACTCGGAATCCTGCCATTGCTAATTCTTGAATCTGCTGAGTAACTTTCATACTGAGAGGTGTAACTTCAGCTAATATTTCTGGAGCGCCTAGAATATATGTCCCAGATGGTGAATTTTTCTCTTGACTAGCAAAACTTATACCACTCCATTTACGAGCCGAAGAAAAAGGAATTTCAAAAATTAGAGAACGTTGACTTCCAGAAAAGACCTCTTCTAGAGCTTCAATCGTTTGATTTTTAGAAGTGGTACTAGCTGCATATTCACCTAATATGCTTCCCAACTTAATTTCATTAAGTCCTATGGGATAAATTGCTTGTAAACTAATACGGTTAGCCGTTAACGTCCCAGTTTTGTCTAAGCATAAAATATCTACATTACTTAATGATTCGACCGCATTAGCTTGCTGAATTAGAACTTCTTGCCCCACCATTTTGACTGCACCGAGAGCATAAGCAAGAGTGATGGCCAAATAAAGTCCACTTGGCACTAGACCAGCAATTACAGCAGCATATTGAACAGTGTCACCAAATGTATAAAATCCAAAGTACCAGTTAATAGTAACCAGTATCCAGAGAAAACAAGATAAGAGTAAAAATACTCTGATGACCAAGTTAATTTCTTGTTGGAGGGGAGTATAAATTTGGCGAAATGCTCTGGCACTAACTGTTAGTTGATAGGCCAAACTTTCCGTTCCTACTTTTTGCGCTTCATAATAAGCAGTACCACTGACACAGAAACTACCAGAATAAACTGGTTGGCCTGCCTGTTTAGGAATTAGATCCGATTCCCCTGTTAGGAGTGATTCATCTACTTCTATTTGGCCTTTTCCTACTACTTGTCCATCAACTACTATTTGATCTCCATCATTAGCTACTAATATATCTCCTACGACTATCTCACTGGGATCAATTTTTTGTTGTTTACTTTCTCGAATAACGGTAGCTAATGGTCTAGTTAACAAGGCAATTCGATCTAATTTTTGTTTAGCCCATATTTCTTGGCAAACACTAACTATGACGCCACCTAAAATAACCACAATTACAAGAAAAGCATCGCCATAACGAGAAAGAGAAATTAAAACAAGGCTAATACTTAGAAAAACGGTATTGATAAAGGTAAATAAGTTTTCCTTTAATATCTGGCGATAGGATCGACTTGTATCTAATTTGACATTATTTCCTAAGCCAGCAGCGCGACGAGCTGTTACCTCGTCTTCTGCGAGACCGTTAATAATTGAGGTATTATTAATATTTTGCCGATCGATCATGACATTTAGACTAATACCATTTCTGTGTAACAATGTATTTAATAATTATCGCTTAAATCTTAATTTTGCCTACGATCACCATTTATATATTAAATTCAACTTCATAGAGAAATAGTATATAAGTATAAAGAAATTTATAAAATTACTCTAGAGTAAAAGTTTTGAGCTTATAAAATTTTATTGTATGAATGTTGGCTTTTAATTAGTGTGAAATGGTATAAGAATTGTTCTCAAACAATTTATTTGCTGTAGTGTTGTTTACCTTTAATTTTCCTTAGCTACTTACCCAAGATAAGTTCCTCTAAATAAACTTTAAAAATATATATCATTTTGTATCTCTATCTTTACAGGAATTAGAATTACTTTACAGGAATTAGAATTAAATTTATATTGCTTTAATTAATATTTTGCCTATAAATCCTTTGACAAAGACTTTGTTTAATTACTTTAGCTAAATCCTATTCATCTTCAAACATTCTTCCGGCAATTTCATAAGTTTGTATTTGATGCCATTACCCTTCTATTAAATTTAGTTATGGACTATAAGTTGTTAGAAAAAACAGATAATCATCTTAACTGCTAGTTTTCGACATAAGTAATCATAGCAGTGATGGTGCATAGTAATGGTGAAAGAGGTGGGGGCGTAACAATTTTTTCACGATCATTTGAGGGAAAAACTCAAGAATTAGGTTGCAGAGCGGGGCAAATACTCCCCATCACCCTACCCGTTTTACTCAAAAACCATTACTATACAGGACTACCATCATAGCAAATTATTGAGACATCTCATTTGCCTCTTGAGCTTATCCAATTAAGGATACAGAATAATACAATAATCAGAAATTAATTTGGCATAGATACTTAAGAGCATTTGAAGAAATTTTGACTACAAACCTCTATTTTATGTTCCTTGTAAACACAGCAATTTTAACATAATTTCATAAAATTCAAATGATTTATTCCTAATTTCTTAATCAAAAGTAATGTTACTAATTTACAGAGAAATTATAAGTAAAGTTAAGTTTTATCACTACAGTCTTGCTTTTTGACTAGGATAGGCTTTATGATGGGAATTAAGACGTAAGTATTAAATCTTTTTTAACTCTGCAAGCAAGTTTTCAACATTACTATTAGCGAAAATTCTCACCTACCACAGTCAAGGCAAGTCAGGAGGGAATAGTGTATTTTTGAGGTATTTGTTGAAACAAAAAGCTTGGCTAACTAATCAAGAGCATCTAAACACAATTTGCCTTTTATAACTCTGCAAAAATGGCCAAAAAGAATAAATGTAATTGAAATCAAAGAAAAACTAACTAAGAATCGGAATTAAACATTTAATTGAGATGTTTAAAAATAATCCGTGTTTCTGGAAGTGTCGCCATACTAAGGCGAACAAACTAACTTGTTGTGTTAAATGGAGAATGCGATCGCATGGTTTCCTCATCTGAGACAAACTTGAATCAAGCAAATAACTCTGTTGTAGAAGTATCATTATCTGAAACAACCAATAATCAGACAACTTCTGTAGCAACTGTACATACTGCCACTGGGGTTTATGTGACTATCCACGGTCACTTCTATCAACCCCCCAGGGAAAACCCCTATCTAGACGCTATTGAACGTCAACCTAGTGCCGCTCCCTGCCATGACTGGAATGAACGCATTTTACACGAGTGCTATCGCCCCAATGCTTTTGCCCGGGTCTTAAATGACCGAGGAGAATTGGTGGGGATCACCAATAACTATGAATATCTCAGCTTCAATATCGGTCCCACCCTAATGAGTTGGTTGGAACGTCACGATATGGAAGTATATCAAAAAATTATTGAGGCAGACCGGAAAAGTTGTCAACGACTTAATGGACATGGTAATGCGATCGCTCAAGCATACAACCATATTATATTGCCCCTCGCCAACGAACGAGATAAATATACTCAAATTCGCTGGGGTAAAGAAGACTTCCGCTCCAGATTTGGTCGCGATCCAGAAGGAATGTGGTTAGCAGAAACTGCCGTAGACTATCCTACCCTAGAAGTATTAGTTGCAGAAGGCATTCGCTTCATTATTTTAGCTCCTTCCCAAGCCGAACGCTGTCGTCCATTCTCCAGCCCAGATAACCCCGACCCAGAATGGATCGAAGTAGGTGGCAGTCAAATCGATCCCACCCGTCCTTATCGTTGTTTCTTACGGAGTAGCAATAGTGACAACTCCACAGAAACCCCATATATTGACATTTTCTTCTATGACGGTCCTATATCAAGAGATATGGGCTTTAATGATGTCCTTAATAGTTCTCATAACTTGGCCGGACGAATTGGCCAGGCAATACGGGGAGACCAACGACCCTCACAATTAATTGCTGTTGCCACTGATGGTGAAACATTTGGTCATCACAAAGGCGGTACAGAAAAATGTCTTGCCTATGGTTTCTTGGGAGAATTTCCTAATCGCAATTGGACAGTAACTAACTTTGCTCATTACCTCAGTATTAATCCTCCAACTTGGGAAGTTGCATTAAAACCAGTAACAGCATGGAGTTGTTGTCATGGTGTTGACCGTTGGCAAGATGATTGTGGTTGCGGTGGTGGTGGCACTTGGCATCAGAAATGGCGGAGACCATTACGGGATTCACTCAATTGGCTACGGGATCAATTTGTTGATATTTATGAAGACTTTGGTCGTCACTTCTTCAAGGATGTTTGGGCAGCACGAGATGAATATGTTCAAGTAATTCTAGATCGCTCTATTGAGAACATTAAAAACTTCTTTTCCAAGCATCAAAACCACGAACTTACAGAAGTAGAAAGAGTAGATGCTTTGCGTTTATTAGAGATGCAAAGACATTCTCTTTTAATGTTTACAAGTTGTGGCTGGTTTTTTGATGAAATATCTCGACCAGAGGGTACTCAAATTCTACGTTATGCTGCCAGAGCAATAGAATTAGCAGGTGATGTAGCAGGGATACAATTAGAGAAAGAATTTGTATCTCAACTTGCTTTGGCTCCCAGTAACGTAGATTTGTTCAAAACAGGTGATGAAGTTTATCGACAGTTAGTTGCTACAGCTCAAATTACTTTAGAACAAGTAGCATCTCACTACGCGATTAATTCTTTATTTACTACTTATACTAGGGAACAACGAGTTTACTGCTACAACGCTAAACAACATGATTATCAAATGCGACGCATGGGTAATCTTACTTTGGCAGTAGGTCAGCTACAATTAGCTTCAGAAATTACACTAGAATGCAAAGAATTTATTTTTGCTGTACTGCATTTAGGAGGATGGGATTTCCATTGCTGTATTCAACCATTTACAGGTCGTCGGGTTTATACAGAAATCAAAGAAAAGCTATTTGATGCTTTACAAGAAGGCAGTGTTGCTAATGTAGTTATGAGTATGGCTGAATTATTCGGAAAATCTTCATTTGGTCTAGGGGATCTATTTGCAGAAGAACGTCAACGTATAATGAGTCTATTGAGTCAAGAAACTCTCAACCGCCTGGATCAATTGTATACTCAGGTCTACCGAGATAATTACAGCATAATGATGGCCTTCCGCCGAGATAATTTACCTGTACCCCAGGAGTTACAGGTAGCTGCTGAAGTGGCATTGGGTCATCGGTTATTGACAAGTGCGCGGACTTTAGAGGCAGAAAGTAGTGATGGGAAATTAAGTATTAGTCATTTGGCAGAGTTAGAAGCCCTTGCTAGTGAAGTCAGTCAGCAGCAATGTCGATTCCACAACCTAGAAGTTAAGGAATCTTTAGAAAGGTTAATTGTAAGCTGCATCAGACACATTTTGTATGATAACGAACCGGATAATTTGGAATTAGATATCGAAGGTTTAGAGCGACTTGTTGAAGTAGGAAATCAATTAAATTTAAGTTTGTCATTAATTGGTGCTCAGGAGATTTATTTCCAATCTCTGGAAAGTCAAATTGTACCTCTTTGTTTGGGTTATATTCAAAAGCGAAATAATCCTCAGATGCAACAAAATGTAGGAGAGATTGGAGTAGAAAAAACCTGGGAATTACCTCAAATTCGCAAATTATTACAATTGGGTAAGAAATTAGCAATTGATGTAGACCAGTGGTTGAATCAGTTGTATTAAAGAAGTACTCAGTAGGAAGATTGGAAATCTATGGTGAGTCTTGAAACAGTTATGTGATGACTAATCTGTGTGTTGAAGTAATTCACCACACAGTTCCTCCATAATTTAAAGCAGTTTTGGAGTTGATGAGGTACAACGTTTTACGACTTTAGGGAATAAGGAATAGAAATTAGTATTAATCAGAAAATATCCTTATATTTAAGCATTTATACTTTGTTTGGCATAAACTAAAAAGGTATAAATGCCTAAATTATAGATCGCATTATTAAGTCTTGGTCATGTTATATAGCAATGAGCGCTCAGGTATTTACAACTTCGAGCGGCTTTGTTGCACTAAGCGAAAAGGTGTACAAAAAAAATCATGTGTAAATATATCAGCGCACATTGCTATAATATTTACTTGAGTAAATGTCTAAATTAATTAACATCAAATATGGAACAATCAGAAAACACCCGGGTGAAAAAGCTAGATGTACCTTATTTTTCTCAATTAGATAACGATACCCTTTATTTTGGCCCAGGAAGTCGCCAGGTCAATTTGACTTCTTGTGCTATGTTCTTAGCAGCTTTAAAGCCACAATTAATGGAAGAATCAAAGATTAAGAACTTCAAAGAATTTGAAAGTTATTATGGTGAAACATTAGCAAAATATGGTGATACCACAGACCATGACGCACAGACTAAAGCGCTAAAAGATTTCGGAGTAGAAACTTATTTTTCTTATACACTCTCTCTTGATGATTTAATGCTTTGTCTAAAAGCTGGATATCCAGCAGTTTTAGGAGTAGCTTATAAGACTAGCGGACACATGGTTGTAGCAACAGGCTTTGATTTGGATAAAGAGCAAATTTTTGTTCACGATCCTTATGGCATTAGGTATGGTAGTTCTAATAATTATGATGTAGGTGCTCATGGTGCATACGATACCTACAGTTTTGACACTTTGCAGCAAATATGGCTTGATATGGGTTCTGAGGCAGGATGGGGCAGAATTCCTGTTGCTGTAGATAATAAAAAGACTGGTTTGGATTACAACCTCTAAAAATAATATTAGCCTGCTAAGGTGATTGATAGTTTTTGTAGTATTACTGTTTGCTCTATCTGAAACAAAATTTATCCACCTAAAAACAAAGGTGGATAAATTTTTTGATTTATTGTTTTAGCAAAACTAGGATGCTAGCAAGTATTCTTTTCTAATACTTCAACAAAGGAAATTGGAATATCGCCAAAGATACTACCAAAACTAAAACAACGCTCCAGGGAGCAAAAACAAAGCTCAAAAATAGAGATATTAATGCCATCCCTGCTGTTACTACTTTGACAATTTCTTCAGTAGTATTTAGATACATATAAATAGCCAAGAAAGAGATGAAAAGACTCATCAATGAAGTTGGAATCATCACAACTACCTCAAATAGTGGAGTAGTACGTTCCTTCGGGATAGATCCTTTACTAAAAACTTACCCAAGTAAAAACTAACAAGGTTTAAGCTTTTGATAGCACCTTATTAGATAGAGATATTTTTAGATAGGTTTTTATTTTTAGCTAATATTTCTACCCCTACTTCCGTCTTCCTCAAGGTTTTGGTTAATTAGCCTTGACGCTATGGGAAAGATGAACGATTAATTTTGTTTATTTTATCTAGAATAACGTTTTCTTGAACTATTGTCAAGAAAAATAAATTTCTTTGTCCTAGACGATAAGTTGCTTTGGACATGGCTCGTCGTTGAGGTTTCGCCATGCTTAAGTAGAATATCTACTCTAAAACGCTGGAGTATATTCTCTATAAGGAATTCACTAAGTATGATTTTTTTTGTCAACTAAATAAAACTGAATAAAACTGAACTTTTATGTGAATTTACGGATGAATAATTCCTGAATAAAACTGAACTTTTTTGATTGTTTTTTCCGGGAATTCTAATTATGCTTGTATTCACAAGGGAAAGAGAACAACCTCTTCCCAATCAAATAAAAAAACATGAGCAAACAAAACAATGGCAACTCGTAATCTTGACAGGATAGAATATCAAGTAAGAGATAAATGGAGTCTAGAACGGCATTTTATCCTGGTATTTTGTGCTTACACTTTTATCATTTGTCATAAGTTAACTGGGGGACTACAAAGGCAATGGGGAAATAAATCTTTGAAGACATTTACTGATGCTGATAAAGCTTTTCGTACAGCCATGTCTTTCCGTTTTTTTAACTGGTTAACTAACAACATTTACGTCTTTGCCTTTCACAAACAGAGTTTGGGCTATATTTGGGCTTAAAAGTTGTGTAAGTCCCGTTAATAGTCATGACATTGTAATTCTGCAAAATCCAGTTAACTTTGCAGTTAGCAGCGACAACATCTTTCTTGTCTAAGAATTGAGTCTGATTAATAGCAGCTTAAATTCTTGAAAATTCCTCAGGAGTCAGGAGTAGTAGGGGCGAATTGACATTCGCCCCTACAGGAGTCCAGGGCTGTTTGAAAGTCCGACTCAAATTGTCTTGGTTAGGAAATAGGGGGATAGGGAGATCGGTCGGATTTTTCTGAAGAAAGTCGATCGCTCTTTTAACTTCAACCTAAATTGTGAGAATACAAAGCACTCCGTGGCAAAACACGCTGTACTTCTTCTACTGTAGTTACCCCTTGAGTCACCTTTTCAATAGCAGCAGTTCGGAAAGAAACAAAACCATTTTTCTTCAAATAACGTTGCAACTGAGTCATTGTACCTTCATAAATCAACTCGCGAACAGTATCATTTACATCCAATAATTCTACAACTGCTTCTCTACCAGAATAACCAGAATTGAAACAATTAGAACAACCACGACCGATACGCCATTTCCCCTGAATTTCATGCTTTATACTCGGAGTAATAGCAGTCATCGTTTGCACGCCATTACCATTACCATTATTCAAGGCAGAAGCATAAGCAGATATACTATTGCTAACAGCCAAACTTATAGCAGGTAATTTTTGTGGCCGATCTAAACCCAATATTTGCAACTCTTCTGTAGTAGGAGTATGAGGTTCTCCACAGTGGGGACAAATTTTTCGTACTAATCTTTGTGCCACAATACCCAACAGCGCATCACTCATCAAAGCAGGGTCAGGGCCAATATCTTTTAACCGGGGAATAGCACCTATGGCATCATTAGTATGTAGAGTCGTCAAGACCAAGTGACCAGTTAGTGCAGCACGGACTGCTGTATCTGCCGTTTCGCGATCGCGTATTTCACCCATCATAATAATATCAGGATCTTGACGCAAAATAGCGCGCAGACCAGAAGCAAAAGTCATTCCAGCCCTCTCATTGACCTGAGTTTGAGTAATCCCTGGTAATACATATTCTACGGGGTCTTCTACAGTAACTACATTAACATTTTCCGTTGCTACTGATAACAAACTGGTGTATAAGGTACTTGTTTTTCCTGAACCAGTCGGACCTGTAAAAATAATCATTCCTTGTGGTTGGCGCAACAAACTTTTGTATACACTCAAACTGCGCTCAGAAAATCCCAACTTTTCTAAACTAGAAAAAGGATTTTTAGAAGTTAGTAACCTAATCACAACTTTTTCCCCACCAACACAAGGAAGGGTACTGACTCGCAAATCTAATCCTACATTAGAATCATCATCTCCTGCATATTGCTCGCTAATTCGCCCATCTTGAGGACATCTACTTTCAGCAATATCCATATCACACATCACCTTAATGGCAACTACTACTCGACGACCAATATCTGCTGGTAGGGTAGTAATATTTCTGAGGATGCCATCAATACGGTAGCGTACTCGCAGACCCTCCCCAGTGGGTTCAAGATGAATGTCACTAGCACGGTTACGCAGAGCGCCGGAAATGATTGTTTTAATCCGACCAATTTGGTCTGCAGCTTGGGAAAGATATAATTCTGTAGTGGCACAGACGTCTTCTTCTTCTAACTCTCCGGTTAAAGGATTAATTAATTGTGTGCCACAGATAGACTTGGGGTCTATTTTTTCTCTATGATACCAAGCGCTATAGCTCTTTTCCGCAATAGCAATAATTCTGATATCAGAAAAAGTGCGATCGCTCATCTTTTTCATCTCATCAGCACATATATCTATAGGAGAGGCTAAATAGTAGCAGTTGCGCCACAGCAGCAGGGGAATAACTGGGGGCAAATCTTTTTGATCGGGAAATTCTCTAAAGAAGCGATATGCTACTTCTTTATCAAGTAGTTGCAGATTTACAATTCCCCGTTTATCTACTAAACGTTCCAATGCTTCTTGGCAAGTAATTTCACGGTTTCTTAATAGTTGCCAAGCCGATAAAACAGAAGTTGATGTACTCATAACAATTATGAATCAGAAATGGTTTAAATAAAACCTTGCCCTTAAGGGTGAGGTTTAAAGTAATATTGCATGGAGGAGAAAATACTTTTTGTTCTCCTTCAACTTATGAGACTAACACTGTTGTGATGAAATTAAAACCCATTTATCATTTTGCTCTTGTATCGTAGTCCTCAGAAAGATTTTGTAGAGAATATCCTGGAAAAAGGCCAAGGACAACAGGGAAAAAGGAAGCTAAAAAATTTTATAAACTTATAATAATAACCTGATAATTCTTTTTGTGACAATGAGTTGATTTTCTGTATATAGCTATACAAATTATTTTTTGTTTGATAACAGCGAAAATACTGTATAATAGTATTCTTAAAACTGATTCATGTTTCTCTCATTTTCCCATACTCCCGTTACTTTTTAAGGGGGGATTATTAGTCGTACTTATATGAAATAGGTTAATGTTTGCTACTCAAGATTGATAAGGAGATGGGGAGATGGGGAGATGGGGAGATGGGGAGATTGGGAGATGGGGAGATTGGGAGATAAACACACCTAGAAACAAAAATCTATTGCACAGTTTTAGGTGTGCCACTCCACTATAGCAATGTGCGTTGGCATATTTACAAATTGCAGGAGGTGTCCAATAGCTAAAAGTCTTATATTATCGGCAATTTATTCCCCCTATTGCCTATTGCCTGTTGCCTGTTGCCTGTTGCCTGTTGCCTGTTGCCTGTGCGCAGCGCTATACTACTGCGGATAAAACTGAAATTGTCATGGCAACCCCAGTGTAGGGCAGAGTTTTGAAAACTAGACGCGCTTATTTCAAAGCTGTTGCTTAAACCCGCCTCTACTATCGCCTAATCCTTCAACTCGTTCAATACCTCCTCAGTAAAGGGGTCTTCGCCCGCCTCCAGCGCTTTTATCCATTCTTGCCGTTGCGCTTTCTCCTCCTCATTATCAGTCCATTCTACAAATACCTGAAAATCTGCAATTGCTCCTTCAATATTCGCAGTTAATGCCCTGGCAAGTCCGCGACTATCAATAATATCGCCATCTTTTGGGTTAAGAGCAAATGCTTTTTTACAGGCAAACATCACATCAGTAGCTTTTTGATAAAGACTGCCATTCCAACAAAGTGTATTCCAATTACTAGCAGAAATTTGAGTGGGGTCAATTTTTTCTGCTTCGTAGTAGGATGCGATCGCTTCCTTAACTTTTCCATTCTTGACAAGCTCTTCACCTTGATTCAACAATTCATCTGTTGCCTGATATTTAGCTTTAGCTTCTGGGTCAATATTTTGCCAAGTAGGTATGAGTGCTACTTTATCAAATTCTTTTGCTTTTTTGTACTTTTCTATTGCTGCCTCTATTTTTCCTTGTCTTGCTAATTGGGTACCTTCCTCCATCAACTTCTCTACCTTAACTAATAATTCTGCTCTAACTTTTGGCTTCAGGTTGAGGTCTGGGTTCCATTGAAGTGCTTTTTTAAATGCAGTAACTGCTTGGTCAAACTTTTCTGGTTCGGCTTGACTTTCCCTTGCTAATTTCTCTCCCTCAATTATCCAACTACGAGAAGCTACTTTCTTACGTCCGTAGGTTTGGCAAATCTTAAGTTCCTCCAACTCTAGAGGATGGGTAATCAAATAATCATTTAACCACTTGCAACCGCGTTTAGTCAAATCTTCTATCCGCAAATCTTTCCACAACTTCACCGTTTTGTCATCACTTGCAGTTGCAATAATCTTCCCATCTGGGCTAAAGGCGACACTCCTGACCGAATTCTGATAGCCTGTAAGAGTCTGCAATAATTCTCCTTGGCGGTTCCACAACTTCACTGTTTTGTCATCACTTGCAGAAGCAATAGTCTTCCCATCTGGGCTAAAGGCGACACTCCTGACTGAACTCTGATGGCCTGTAAGAGTATGCAACAATTCTCCTTGGCGGTTCCACAACTTCACTGTTTTGTCATCACTTGCAGAAGCAATAGTCTTTCCATCTGGGCTAAAGGCGACACTACTAACCCAATTCTCATGGCCTGTAAAAGTCTGCAATAATTTCCCGTGACGGTTCCACAACTTCACTGTTTTATCATCACTTGCAGAAGCAATAGTCTCCCGATTAGGGCTAAAGACAACACTCAAGACCGCATCCTCATGGCCTGTAAGAGTATGCAACAATTCTCCTTGGCGGTTCCACAACTTTACTGTTTTATCATCACTTGCAGTGGCAACAGTCTTCCCATCAGGGCTAAAAGCGACACTCAAGACCGAATTCTGATGGCCTGTAAGAGTCTGGAATAATTCTCCCTGACGGTTCCACAATTTTACTGTTTTGTCATCACTTGCAGAAGCAATAGTCTTCCCATCTGGGTTAAAAGCAATACTCCTGACCCACGCCTCATGGCCTGTAAGAGTTTGCAACAATTCTCCTTGGGGGTTCCACAACTTCACTGTATCGTCATTACTTGCAGAAGCAATAGTCTCTCCATCAGGGCTAAAGGATACACTCCTGACCGAATTCTGATGACCTCTAAGAGTCTGCAACAATTCTTCCTGACGGTTCCACAACTTCACTGTATCGTCATCACTTGCAGAAGCAATAGCTTCTCCATCAGGGCTAAAAGCGACACTCGTGACCCAATTCTGATGGCCTGTAAGAGTCTGCAATAATTCTCCCTGACGGTTCCACAACTTCACTGTTTTATCATCACTTGCAG
>NZ_JBNHEP010000322.1:22029-27368 GCF_050015995.1 Dapis brunnea BLCC-M229
GGCCTGTCAGAGTTTGCAATAATTCTCCCTGACGGTTCCACAACTTCACTGTTTTGTAACTTGCAGTTGCAATACTCTCCCCATCAGGGCTAAAAGCGACACTTAAGACGGAATTTTCATGGCCTGTCAGAGTTTGCAATAATTCTCCCTGACGGTTCCACAACTTCACTGTTTTATCATCACTTGCAGTTGCAATAGTCTTTCCATCAGGGTTAAAAGCAATACTCCTGACCCACGCCTCATGGCCTGTAAGAGTCTGCAACAATTCTCCTTGGGGGTTCCACAACTTCACTGTTTTGTAACCAGCAGTTGCAATAATCTCCCCATCAGGGCTAAAAGCGACACTTAAGACAGAATTTTCATGGCCTGTCAGAGTTTGCAATAATTCTCCTTGACGGTTCCACAACTTCACTGTTTTGTCATCACTTGCAGTTGCAATAGTCTTCCCATCAAGGCTAAAAGCGACACTCAAGACCGAATTCTCATGGTCATCCAAATGATTACGCTCTCGATATTCTTCTTGTTTATTGCGTTTGTACACTGCTACTCGGAGAGCATTTGTAATCGTACTACCATCTTCACCCGTTGGTTGAAATTTACCATTGATTTGTCTTTGCCGACCATTCATCGCACTCGTGAGACTATCCCATCGCTCACCTGATGTCGATAACGCTCTAGCCTCATTTGCTCTAGCAATAGCAGTTCGCTTTTCTGATTTTTTACCTTCGCTTTGTTCGTTCAAGGCAAATTTTGTCATCACCCCTGCCAATACCGCCATCACTAAGGAAGCAGCAACCGAAACTATAACCAGTCGCTTTTGCAACTGTAGTCGTTTTTCTTGTTCTTCCCGTCGTTTTTCTCGTTCCTGTTTCAGTTCCTCTAATGTTTCATTTCCTTTCCGTCGCCGAATGAACCCAACTAAATAATCATGTACTAACTGATACTGCTCTACTGGATTTTGTGGCAACAAAAATACCAAACCAGAATCTACAAAAATCTTTAATACTAACTCTAACTCTTCAGCACTAAACTCACTTTCTTTCACCAACTCTGCTTGGGTTTTCAGGGGGCGAGTATTATTTTCATCAGTGAACAACATTAAGATCAACCAAGCTAATTTTTGATTCTCTGCTCCACAATCTCTCACCACTGATGCTAAATATCGCTCTACTAATTGTGCCTTGGGATTATCTCCTAATTCTTGATATTTTTTCAAAGTTGTAATATTCTCTCTCTGTAATTGCGCTCCCATGACTTGTAACTCAATGGGACGAATTTCTCCCAGCTCCTCAGCTAAGTCTTCCACAAATTTTTCTGTCAATTTTTCATCTATTTTAAACTGAGAATTTTATGAATAGGTTTGATGTAATTCTATTGCTCTTTTGGCAACAATATCCAACTCATCCCAACGTTCCAAAAGCTGCAAAATTTTTCCCCAAGCATTGATAAATTTAGCAACTAAGTCTGGGCGATCGCTAATGTCAAATGTTTCCACTGACTGTTGGAAATATGAGCAAGCTTTCTGAAAAGCCATATCTTTTTCTACCCGATGTCTAACTGCATAACTCTGCCACCATAACCCCAGATAATAATATATGTGAGCCACTCGCACCGAATTATTCACTTGTTGCCAAAGTTCGAGACTGCGTTGATAATGGTTTAATGCTATTTCAGTATAATTATCTGCTGCTCTACCTAAAACAAATTCTAGATTTGCCTCTAATTCTGTTTCTAAACTGATTCCTCTATTTGCTAATTCCTGCCGAGCGTTTATCAACTCTTGATAAGTAGATTCTGCTAAACCCAGGTCAGTAGAATATAAAAATATTCCTGACCCACTTTCTAAAACTTTTTGATAAACACAGTCACTCGTTTGCTGAATAAAATCTATTAATTCTTGAGTGGGAGTTTCAAATACAGTTAGACTTGCCCTATTTTCAAAATCAGGAATTAAGCGAATGAACTTTCGGGAAACCTCTGCATCTATCCATAAAAGTATTGGGAAGTGAAAGTTTTTTCTAAACTCGTCTAGGACTAAACTCATGGATACAAGCAATTTATCTACATCCTTTACTGACTCAAAACCCCAAACCATAAAAGCATCTGGTTGTTGCTCTCCTAATTGTTGGCAGATAGTAGCATAAAGTTCTCCCACGGACTCATCTAACTGCAATTTTGCCAAGTCTCCAGAAAAAGATTCCTGGAGTCTTTCCATTAAGCGATCGCGCTGAGTTAGATTATTACAACGGGCTAAAAATAGCCGAAAGTCTCCTTGAGACATTTCCAAAGCAAATATTAGCTCGGACAATAATTCTTCATTTTGATTAAAATCTGGCATTATCGGATAATTAGTTATTTGTTTGTAGTTGGGCTTTAGCCCGTTAAATCTTAATCTTAGACAAGCCTAATTTATCTCAACTAGAATAAAATTGTGGGTCATTTCAGTTATCAGTTATCAGTTATCAGTTATCAGTACCCCTGGCTGTTTGCGCAGCATTCCGTAGGAAACCCAGAGGCTTGAAATATGGATGTTTATTTTTTCCACCCCCTTCAAAGGGGAGGCTTTAGACCTTATTTTTTGGTAAAAAAACCTAACCCCCCAACCCCCTTCCCTACGAGGGAAGGGGGAGAAGACTTCGCCCCTCTCCTGCAAGGAGAGGGGTCTGGGGAGAGGTCTTCCGGGTTGCTCAAATTGTGGGTAAAAAAACCTAACCCCCCAACCCCCTTCCCTACGAGGGAAGGGGGAGTCTTTCCCCCTCTCCTGCAAGGAGAGGGGTCTGGGGAGAGGTCTTCCGGGTTGCTCTTTACCCACATTTTAAGCTAGACGCGCTACTACGAAGCTTTTCATTTTTTCAACTCCACCGCATCTTTTAATATGGGATTAATATTAAACCAAGACCCTTCATCATCTCGGTATTCATAGACAAACATACTCCTAATTAACCTTTGATCTCCATCATCACCTGTAACTTTTTCAGTTTTTGCTACTTGGCGCAACAACTCCCATTCTTCATCTTCCACTGCCAGAGTACGTTCATTGCGCAGATTTTGAATTACTTTGTCCAGACTTTCACGGGAAATAGGCAACCCTTTTTGCTTTTTAATCGCATCATTGAGCATTCGCAATACATTCCTCACATGACCCCCACTCATCTGACATAAATAATCTAGAGTTTCCGCACTGTCAAAAATTTCGGTGATTTTCTCTAGACGTTCTTCTGGCTCCAAATTGGGAAATGCTCTTGCTAAAACTAACTGTCTGAGTAGTGCCATTCCTTCTCCAGATTTATTTCCATCCCGCGACTGTATGGAAACCATTGGCAAGACTTGGGGAGTATTCTTGAACCGTTGAGTTAATGTACCATAGTCATTGGAAAATCGCAGTGCTAGAGGCAGAGTATAAATTACATGACAATGGAGACCCGTTAGTTGTTCGCCGCGATCGACAAATAGATATTCTGGTTGAGGTCGCCCCCAAGATTTTGGGGGAACTATCAACTTTATCGAGGTTGTCAACGATAACTACTAATCCATTTTTACCGTGCTGCTTCAGCTTTTCGTGAGCAGGTTCGAGTAATTCTTGGTTAATAGTTTCAATAATTCCATTAGTACGGGGTCCGAGATAGTCTCTGAGTTTGCTGCGGAGTTGGGGACTAGCTTTGGCTTTGGCAGTTATTTTGCCTATTCCCAAGGCGACGAATTCTAGCCCTTCTTCATCAACTTTGACTTGACCAACTCCGGGTACACCTAATTCTGCTTCGGCAGAAATATCTAGTTCTGTCTGTAGGAGTTTGCCTACTCCATCAAGTATACTTTTTAATCCTTTTGGCTCTTCTAATTTAACTTGTTCTAATGTCTGTAAACTTTCGCTGACTTGTCGCGCTATAGTTAGAAGAATATCGCTAACGTCTATATCTCCCATTTCTAGGTCTTTGTCTGACTCGAAATAGATGACGTGAAAGCCTTCTGCTTCTAACTGTTGCTTGAGTCGCCAGAGTTCGGTTGATTTACCACAACCAATATGTCCGGTAAATAGTTGACAAGTGGGTTCGTCGGGAGACCACAGGGCAATATTGTCTTTGAGGTCTTCAATTATTTGTCCTCCGCGTACTGAGGAGAAGTCAATGTAGTATTTTTGCTCTATTTCCTGGTTATCTTGGAATAAGGCTTTACCAGGGTTTGTTGCCTGAAAGAAGGCTTTGACATTTATGGTCATAATATTTTATATAAATGTACTTCTCTATTTTAGAATATCAATATGACTTATCGCAAAATAATGTATTTTTGTCATTGCGAGCGATAGCGAAGCAATCTCAAATTCCCAAAGCTCATTCCCAATGGGTAAGTCCTAACAAATCCGGTTTCAGCGGTTGGTACTAATAACTGATAACTGAAATTACCACTGGGAAGATGATGGCTAATCTCTCAACTCCTTCAACACCTCATCAGTAAACGGGTTTTTCCCTGCCTGGAGCGCTTTTATCCATTCTTGCCGTTGTGCTTTATTCTTCTCATTGCTAGTCCATTCTACATATACCTGAAAATCTGCGATCGCTCGTTCAATATCCCCAGTTAACGCCCTAGCAAGTCCGCGACTATCAATAATAAGGGCATCTTTAGGGCTAAGGGCGACTGCTTTTTCACAGGCAAACATCACATCAGCAGCTTGTTTGTAAAGACTGCCATTCCAACAGAGGTCATCCCAATTATCAGCAGAAATTTGAGTGGGGTCGATTTTTTCTGCTTCTTGGTAGGAAGCGATCGCTTCCTTAACTTTTCCCTTTTTGACAAGCTGACTTCCTTTATCCAAAAATTCATCTACTGCCTGATATTTGGCTTTAGCTTCTGGGTCAATATTTTGCCAAGTAGGGATAAATGCCACTTTGTCAAGTTCTTTTGCTCGTTGATACTTTTCTATTGCTGCCTCTATTTTTCCTTCTCTGGCTAATTTCGTGCCTTCCTCCATCAGTTTTTCTGCCTCTGCTAATGATGCTGCCCTAACTTTTGGCTTGAGGTCAAGGTCGGAGTTCCATTTTAGTGCTTTCTCGAATTTAGCTACTGCTTCTTCAAGTTTTTCTCTTTCCCCCTTGCTTTCCCTTGCTAATTTCTCTCCCACTATTGCCAAATTACGAGAAGCTACTTTCTTTCGTCCGTAAGTTTGGCAAATCCTGAGTTCCTCTAATTCCTTAGGATGGGAAATTAGGTAATCATTTAACCACTCGCAACCGCGTTTAGTTAAATCTTCTATCCGCCAATTTCTCCACAACTTCACTGTTTTGTCAGCACTTGCAGTTGCTATAGTCTCTCCATCCCGACTAAATGCTACACCTATGACCGAA